>NZ_JAHBDJ010000005.1:0-137942 GCF_019956375.1 Pseudomonas sp. GL-R-19
CTTGCGAAAGCCTTCATTGCCGTTGATATAAGCCTCAATGGCCGTAATTTTGAACTGAAGCGAAAACTTGCCCATGGAAACACCGCCAAAAGTCAGGGTTGGTGTCCAACTTTTGGGGTGCAGTCCACCTTGTAGGAGCGAGCTTGCTCGCGAAAAAGGTACAGCCGACACCACTTGGCGCCTGAAATACCATCGCGAGCAAGCTCGCTCCTACAGAAAAGCTATTTGCCATTCCCTTCGATATGCCCCAGCGGCACCCGCTTCTCGATGGCGCTGGACAGCACAATCGAGGTCTTGCTGAACCCGAACGTGGCAATCCGGTTGATCAGCTCTTCCAGTTCCGGCATCGAGCCCACAGCCGCTTGCATGATCACGCACGGGTCGCCGGTCACCCGATGGCATTCGGTCAATTGCGGGATTTTGATCAGGTCGTCGTAGGCTTTCTGGTTGCCGTGCTGGTTCAGGCGCAGTTCGATCACGCACTGGATCGGCAGGCCAAGCTTGGCCATGTCGACCTTCGCCTGATAACCGGTGATCACACCGCTGGCTTCCAGCTTGGCCACGCGCTCGGCCACGGCCGGGGCGGACAGGTTGACCTTGCGCGCCAGGTCGGCGTAGGACGCGCGACCGTTTTCCAGCAGGGCGCTGAGCAGCATGCGGTCGTATTTGTCCATGGAACGGCTCCTGAAAATGACTGACTTTCGAAAACACGGTTTATCGCAAAAAACTCCGTGTTTTGAAAAGTGTACCGGTACGATAAACAGGTTTTGTAACTTATTTTCCGTCGTTGGCCTTTCTAGAATAGCCGTTCACTTGTCTTGCCTGCGAGCTGCTCCCCATGCCTGGCCTCCGTCGTTTTCCCTTGCCGTTGATCGCTGCCTTTTTCGCGTTGTACGTGATTTGGGGCTCGACCTACCTGGTGATCCGCATCGGCGTGGAATATTGGCCGCCGTTGCTGCTCGCCGGCATCCGCTTCGTCATTGCCGGGACCTTGATGTACGCCTTCCTGCGCTGGCGCGGGGCACCGGCGCCGACCTGGGCGCAATGGAAAGCCGCGGGGATGATTGGCGTCTTGCTGCTGGCGTGCGGTAACGGTGCGGTCAGTGTGGCCGAGCATACGGGCGTGGCTTCCGGGGTGGCGGCTCTGGCAGTAGCGACGGTGCCGCTGTTTACCTTGCTGTGCGGATATTTCTGGGGCGCGCGTAATACCCGTCTCGAATGGGCCGGGATTGTGCTCGGTTTGATCGGCATCGCCATGCTCAACCTCGGTTCCAACCTGCAGTCGAGCCCGCTGGGTGCGGCCCTGCTGATTTTCGCGGCGGCGACCTGGGCCTTCGGCTCGGTATGGAGCAAACACTTGCCGTTGCCTCAAGGCGCGATGGCCAGTGCCGTGGAAATGCTGGTGGGTGGCGTCGTGTTGCTGATCGCCAGCGCGGTAAGCGGTGAACACCTGGAAAAGATGCCGCCGCTCGAAGGTTGGGCCGCGTTGGCGTATCTGACCGTGTTCGGTTCGATCATCGCCTTCAACGCCTACATGTACCTGTTAAAGCACGTGCGTCCGGCGGCGGCCACCAGTTATGCCTACGTCAACCCGGCGGTGGCGGTGTTGCTGGGGATCGTGTTCGTTGGCGAGACTATCGGTATCGAGGAAGCCCTGGCGATGGCAGTGATCATCAGCGCCGTGGTGCTGATCGGTTTGCCGCAGTGGCGTCGCACGCCAGCGCGGCCAGTGGTGCCGACGGCAGTGCCGACAGAATCCCGTGTGAATTAGGGTAAACTGCGCGCCATTGCATCTTGTTTTGCACACTTGTTTTGAACAACCCGCGCTGAATTTTCCTACGGTACTCCCATGACTTTCGCCACCCTTGGCCTGATCGAACCCTTGCTGCGCTCCCTTGAGAAGCTCGGCTACCAGACTCCGACGCCGGTTCAGGCGCAAGCCGTTCCGGCGGTGCTGGCCGGTCGTGACCTGATGGCCGCGGCCCAGACGGGCACCGGCAAGACCGCTGGTTTCGCCCTGCCGCTGTTGCAACTGCTGGCCATGGAAGGGCCGAAAGTCACCGCCAACTCGGTCCGCGCGCTGATCCTGGTGCCGACCCGCGAGCTGGCCGAGCAGGTTCACGAAGCCGTGCGCCAGTACGCCGAAAACTTGCCGCTGCGTACTTACGCGGTGTACGGCGGCGTCAGCATCAACCCGCAAATGATGAAGCTGCGCAGCGGTGTCGACCTGCTGGTGGCGACGCCGGGCCGCTTGCTCGACCTGTTCCGCCAGAACGCGCTGAAGTTCAACCAGCTGCAAACCCTGGTGCTGGACGAAGCCGACCGCATGCTCGACCTGGGCTTTTCCGAAGAGCTGGCGAACATTTACCGCGCGCTGCCTTCGAGACGTCAGACGCTGTTGTTCTCCGCGACCTTCTCCGATGACATCCGCCTGCTGGCCGGGCAGATGCTCAACGACCCGCTGACAATTGAAGTCAGCCCGCGCAACGTCGCGGCCAATACCGTCAAGCAATGGATCGTGACGGTGGACAAGAAGCGTAAGCCGGAACTGTTCGTGCACCTGATGCGCAAGGGCAAGTGGAAGCAGGTGCTGGTGTTCGCCAAGACCCGCAACGGCGTGGACGCGCTGGTGGAAAAACTTCAGGGCCTGGGCATCAATGCCGACGGTATCCACGGCGACAAACCCCAGGCGACCCGTCAGCGCGCACTGGACCGGTTCAAGGCGAGTGAAGTGCAGATTCTGGTCGCTACCGACGTGGCGGCTCGGGGCCTGGACATCGAAGATCTGCCGATGGTGGTCAACTTCGATTTGCCGATTGTCGCTGAGGACTACATCCACCGCATCGGTCGTACCGGCCGCGCGGGTTCGACCGGCGAGGCGATTTCCCTGGTGTGTGCCGATGAAGTGAATCTGCTGTCGGCCATCGAGATGCTGACCCGCCAGACCTTGAAACGGCAGAACGAACCGGACTTCGAACCCGAGCACCGCGTGCCGGACACCGATGCCAGCGGCCAGGTCGTCAAGAAGCCGAAAAAACCGAAGAAGCCCAAGGCTTCCGGTGGTGGCGGTGGTAAACGCAATCTGGGTCGGTGGGTTGATAGCGGAGAGGTTGCGCCGGCGGAACCGTCGATCAAGCCTGTACGCAAGGTGCCGGTGTTCAATACCGGGCCGCGTAAGCGCAAGCCTTGATTAACTGCGACGTCTGTTAAGCCGCCATCGTCGGAACGCCGCCCGGAGCCGGCTCGCTCCTACAGTTGGAATGCATTTTTCTGTAGGAGTGAGCCTGCTCGCGATGGACGCGCCTCGGTCTTCAGCCCTCGCGCTGCAACCACTCAATCATTCCAAGACCGGCCGCCCGCCCGCTGGCGAAACACGCGGTCAGCAGATAACCGCCCGTCGGCGCTTCCCAATCGAGCATTTCCCCGGCGCAAAACACGCCAGGCATCTGCTTGAGCATCAATCGCTCATCCATCGCTTCGAATAAAACGCCGCCAGCACTGCTGATGGCCTCGTCCAGTGGGCGGGTTTTCACCAGGGTCAGTGGCAACGCCTTGATCGATTTGGCCAGCAGGCTCGGGTCGGTAAATGCTTCGGCAGGCGTGAGTTCACGCAATAGCACCGCTTTTACCCCATCGATACCCAACTGACTGTGCAGGTGCTTGGCCATGGAGCGCGATCCCCGGGGTTTGCTCAACGCCGCCGCAACTTTATCCACAGGCCGGCCCGGCAACAGGTCCAGATGAAGGGTTGCCGAGCCGTGCTGGTTGATCGCCTCGCGGATCGGTGCCGACAGGGCGTAGATCAAACTGCCCTCGATCCCGGTGGCGGTAATCACACATTCGCCGAGCCGTGGCACGTCGTCGTTAAGGCCGATGGCGATGTTTTTCAGCGGCGCGCCGGCGAATTTACTGACCATCAATTCGCTCCAGGCCTGCACCTCAAAGCCGCAATTGCTCGGTTGCAACGGTGCCAGTCCCACGCCGTGTTGCTCCAGCGACAACATCCACGCGCCGTCCGAGCCCAGGCGCGACCAACTGCCGCCACCGAGGGCGAGCAGGGTGGCATCGGCTTTCACGGTTTTTTCGCCTTCCGGGCTGTCGATGCGCAAACCGCCGTGCTCGTTCCAGCCGAGCCAGCGGTGGCGGGTGTGGATAACTACGCCGCCGTCGCGCAGGCGCTTGAGCCAGGCGCGCAGCAGCGGCGCGGCTTTCATGTCGGTGGGGAATACCCGGCCGGAACTGCCGACGAAGGTTTCGATGCCTAGCTCGTGAATCCATTGGCACAGCGCATCGGCACCGAAGCCGCGCAGCAGCGGGGCGATCTGCGGGGCGCGTTCGGCGTAGCGCGAGAGAAACGCCGGGTAGGCTTCAGAGTGAGTGATGTTCATGCCGCCGACGCCGGCCAGGAGGAATTTTCGTCCGACCGAAGGCATGCCGTCGTACAGGTCGACCTTGATCCCGGCCCGGCTCAACACTTCAGCCGCCATCAGACCGGCGGGGCCGCCGCCGATGATGGCGACGTGAGGGGGGAGGGCTGGCGAAGATTGGGTCATGGGATGCGCTGCGGTCTGCCGGAATAAGCCGGGCATTCTACCGCCCTGCCTTCTGTAGGAGCGAGCTTGCTCGCGAAGGTCTTGAACGATAACGCGGATGACCAACTGCTCAGCGGCGACGGTGAGTTTTTCGCGAGCAAGCTCGCTCCTACAGAGATCATAGGTGCTTTTGAAGGTGGTTAAAAAACAACCAATGCTCTGTAGCCTATAGACGGCATGGGCTGCAGGCCCTTTCACTCAGGTTATCCACAGGCAGTTCCACAGGCATTGTGGGTAAAGCATCCACAGCTCAGTGACAGCCTGATGACTGCCAGACGCGTTGCGCGCTGTGATGGAGGATGCCGTGGCGGCGAGCCAGGGCCTGGCGGTCCTTGCTGTACCCGCCGCCGATCACCCCGACCAGCGGAATGTCGCGGCCCAGGCAATGGCGCATCACGCTTTCATCGCGGGCGGCGACGCCTTCGTCTGTCAGCTGCAGATAACCCAGGGCGTCGTCCTTATGCACATCGACCCCGGCGTCATACAGCACCAGGTCCGGTTGGTAGAGCGGCAGCAGGTAGTTGAGTGCATCGTCCACGACCTTCAGGTAATCGGCATCGCCCATGCCGTTGGGCAGTGGAATGTCCCAGTCGCTTTCGGCCTTGCGTGCGGGAAAGTTCTTTTCGCAGTGCAGGGAAACGGTCACTGCTTGCGGGGTGTTGTGCAGAATTCGTGCAGTCCCGTCGCCCTGATGCACGTCGCAATCGAAGATCAGCACCCGGTTCACCTTTCCACTTTCCAGCAGGTAATGGCTGATCACCGCCAGGTCATTGAAGATGCAAAATCCGGCCGGATAGTCGTAGTGCGCGTGGTGGGTGCCGCCCGCCAGGTGACAGGCCAGGCCATGTTCAAGCGCCTGCTCGGCCGCCAGCAACGAGCCGCCGACCGCCCGCACCGTGCGCCGGGCCAGGGCTTCGCTCCAGGGCAGGCCGAGGCGGCGCTGGTCTTCGCGGGACAACTCGCCACTCATGTAGCGTTCGATATACGAAGGGTCATGGGCGAGGGCGAGAATGTCTGCGGGACACAGCTGCGGGCGCAGCAGGCCGGCGTCGCAGGTCAGGCCGCTGTCCACCAGGTGGTCGCGCAACAGTCGGAACTTGTCCATGGGGAAGCGGTGGTCCGCCGGAAACTCGGGACTGTAGTCTTCGTGATAAATCAGCGGCAGTGGCATGGTCATTTCATGTAGGAATGAGAGAAGGATCCTACCAGCGTTGTAGACTTGCGACATTGAAATGGAGGGGCGGGGCACGATGGAGCCAATACTGGAGCTTGAAAGCGCTCGGCTGCTGTTGCGCCAGTGGCGCGATGAAGATTTAGCGGACTTTGCAGCGATGTGTGCCGATCCGCAGGTGATGCGCTATTTTCCGGCAACCTTGAGCCGACTGGAAAGCGCATCATTGATCGGGCGAATCCGTGGCCATTTCGCCGAGCATGGTTATGGTCTCTGGGCCTTGCAGCGAAAGGACTCTGGCCAGTTCATCGGGTTTACCGGGTTGAGTGTGGTCGGATTCGATGCGCCTTTCACCCCGGCCACGGAAATCGGCTGGCGCCTGGCCCGCGAACACTGGGGCCTCGGTTACGCCAGTGAAGCGGCGTGGACCGCTCTGCGTTGCGGGTTCGATCGCTTGCCGCTCAAAGAGGTCGTGGCCTTCACGACGCACACCAATCTACCGTCAGAGAAAGTCATGCAGGCCATCGGCATGCACAATGATCCGGCGGATGACTTCGATCACCCGCAACTCGAAGCCGATCATCCGCTGCGTCGGCATGTGCTGTATCGCATCAGCCGGGAACAATGGCTGCAAACCTTGCATGGATAACCTGGCACGGACGTTTACAATGGCCTTCATGGGCCCGGTCCAGAAACTGAATCGACCGTTGCAGCCAAGGCTGCGCGGCAATGTTTTGCGTGAGGAGCATCTGAATGAGCCAAGTGTTGGATGATCTGGTCGACCTGCTGACCCTGGAGCCGATCGAAGAAAACCTGTTCCGTGGCCGCAGCCAGGATCTGGGGTTTCGCCAGTTGTTCGGTGGGCAGGTGCTCGGCCAGTCGCTGTCGGCGGCCAGTCAGACGGTTGAAGAGGCGCGCCATGTGCATTCGATGCACGGCTATTTCCTGCGTCCGGGCGATGCCGGGCTGCCGGTGGTGTATCAGGTTGACCGGGTGCGTGACGGTGGCAGTTTCAGCACGCGCCGGGTGACGGCGATTCAGAAGGGCCACCCGATCTTCACGTGCAGCGCGTCGTTCCAGTACGACGAAGAAGGCTTTGAGCACCAGAGCGAAATGCCGGTGGTGGTCGGCCCGGAAAATCTGCCCTCGGAGCTGGAAATCACCCAGCAGCGCGCGCATCTGATCCCCGAGAAAATGCGCGAAAAGCTGTTGTGCCCCAAGCCCATCGAATTCCGCCCGGTGACCGAGAAAGATCCCTACAACCCGCTGCCGTCCGATCCGGTCAAGTACGTCTGGTTCCGCGCCGACGGGGCGCTGGCCGATTCGCCGGCGCTGCATAAATACCTGCTGGCCTATGCATCCGACTTCGGTCTGCTGGTCACCTCGATGCAGCCCCACGGCAAATCGGTGTGGCACAAGGACATGCAGGTTGCCAGCCTCGATCACGCGCTGTGGTTCCACCAGAATCTGCGTGCCGATGACTGGTTGCTCTACGCGATGGACAGCCCGTGGGCCGGCAACTCCCGGGGATTCTCCCGTGGCAGCGTGTACAACCGCGCCGGGCAACTGGTGGCCTCGGTCACCCAGGAAGGCTTGATCCGTCATCGCAAGGACTGGGCATGAGCCTGGCCGATGTGCGTCACTGGGTGTTCGACATGGACGGTACCCTGACGGTTGCCGTGCACGACTTCGCGGCGATTCGCGTGGCGTTGGCGATTCCTGCCGAACACGACATCCTGACTCACCTCGCCGAACTGCCGGCCGATGAAGCCGCAGCCAAACATGCGTGGCTGCTGGAGCATGAGCGGGACCTGGCCCTCGGTTCGCAACCGGCACCGGGCGCGGTGGAGCTGGTGCGCGAGCTGGCCGGGCGCGGTTATCGCCTGGGCATTCTCACGCGCAATGCCCGGGAGCTGGCGCATGTCACGCTGGAGGCCATTGGCCTGGCCGACTGCTTTGCGCTGGAGGATGTGTTGGGCCGCGATGATGCACCGCCCAAACCGCATCCCGGCGGGTTGCTGAAACTGGCCGAAGCGTGGAAGGTGCCGGCGAGCGAGATGGTGATGGTCGGTGATTACCGCTTCGATCTCGATTGCGGGCGAGCGGCGGGAGCGCGCACGGTGCTGGTGAATCTGCCGGATAATCCATGGCCGGAATTGACCGATTGGCATGCGGCGGATTGTGTCGAGTTGCGGCAGATGCTGTTGGCTTGAGTGCTTGGTTGCCTGGGCAACCGCTTTCGCGAGCAGGCTCGCTCCCACATGTGATCTCTGGTGTTCACAAATGATGTGTTCACCGCAAAATCCTTGTGGGAGCGAGCCTGCTCGCGAAGGCGTCAGATCAGGAACTGCAAAACCTACTGGCCAAACAAAGCCTTCTGCCCCTCCGGCGAAGTAAACATCCCGTCGCCGTTATGCCCGACCCCTGGCACTTCAACCAGTTGCTGCTTCAACCCTTGCGGTTGCAGCCGCTTCAGATAATCAAAGTAAAAGCGCCCGCGCGCCAATCGGTAAGGTCCTTGAGCCCGAGCCTCGCAGCTCTTGTCCAGCGCCGGATGATTCGGGTCGATGTCTTGCTGCCCCAGCAGATAAACGACTTCACGCTTGAGGTAATTTTCCTGCAACTGCGCGGCGGTTTGCCCTTCGGCGTAGGCCGGTAAATCCGCCAGGCCGTACTTCCAGCGATTGAAATTCGGGCAGCCCGCGTGGCTGAACGCCACAGGCCGGCGTTCATCGAAATAAGCGTAGGAGGACGGATTGGCGATCACGTAGCGCACCTGCACGCCAGCCGCATCGAGGCCGGACTGCGCGTGACCGAGTAATGCATAGCGCTGAACCACCTGCGCGCCGCCGGAGTGCCCGGCGATGACGATTTGTTTCACATCCGGAAACTGCTGGCGGTCACCCAGGCGGGCGATGATTTCGTCGAGCGCGGCGTAGGAACTCAGCCGAAACGGCGCCGTGGATTCGCCGCCGGCCATCCACTCATTGCCTTGCCAACGCAAAACCGTGTCGGCCACCGGATGGACCGCAACGTCGGTTTCATTGAGGAATTGCGGGGCGATCACCAGTGTCGTCGCGCTCTGTCCGGCGAGTTCGGCGGCGTGTTCGCCGCTTTGCAGATAGGTTTGCGCATTGCGCAAGCGACCGTGGAGGATGATCAGCACCCGTTCGATTTTTGCCGGGGCGGGGCTGATGCCCACCGCGATTTCACCTGATTTCAACAGCAGGCGCCCTGAGCTGAGGTCTTTGACCCCCTGCTCGGCGGCCTGGGACGTTGCGCAAGTAAACAGAACAACCAACAACCAATTCTTCATTTACAGATTTTTCGCCGCAAAGGTATCGCACTGGCCAACCTGGCCTTGGGCGAAACCGGTTTTGAACCAGCGCACCCGTTGCGCCGACGTACCGTGGGTGAACGAGTCCGGGACCACGCGGCCCTGACCCTGTTGCTGCAAACGATCGTCACCGATGGCGTTCGCTGCGTTCAGTGCTTCTTCGATGTCGCCTGGTTCCAGCCAGTTCAGACGCTTCTGCGCATTGTTGGCCCAGACGCCGGCCAGGCAATCGGCTTGCAGTTCCTGACGAACCAGCAAACCGCCGTCGCCTTCCATCTGCCGGCCTTGTTGGCGTGCTGCCTGAATTTTTGCGGACACCCCAAGCAGGGTCTGCACATGGTGTCCGACTTCGTGAGCGATCACGTAGGCCTGGGCGAAGTCACCCGCGGCGGAAAAGCGTTGGGACATTTCCTGGAAGAACGCCATGTCCAGGTAGACTTTCTGGTCCGCGGGGCAATAGAACGGGCCGGTCGCCGAGCTGGCCAGGCCGCAGGCCGAACTCACGCGGTTGCTGAACAGCACCAGGGTCGGGTCTTTGTATTGGCGGCCAGCCTGCTGGAAAATTGCACCCCAGGTATCCTCGGTATCGCCGAGGATCGAACGAACGAACTCCGCGCTTTCATCATTGACCGGCGGTGCCTTGCGACTCTGGTGGGTAGCAGGCGCCGATTGCTGGCCAATTTGACCGGTCAGTTGTCCGAGGATTTGCAGCGGATCCTGGCCGGTGATCCAACCGATGCCGACGATCAGCAGGATCGCCGTCAGGCTCAGGCCCTTGCCACCGCCTATGCGCATCCCACCGCCGCCACCGCCGACATCATCACCACGGGCATCGACCACGTTGTCGCTGCGTCGGCCTTTTTTCCATAGCATGTGGGAATCCTCTTCTGTTCCGGGTAAAGCTCCGTGCGATGAGTGTTGCTGCCAAGTGGGAGCGACGCCAGTCCGGTCGTCAGACTGCCGGTTGTGCGACAGGTTCCAAATTATGCTTCGCGGGGCTTCTCTTCTAGAATCAGCCAAATTTCGTTTGGGACCTACCATGGCCGGCAGTCAGATCGAACGTGTCTTCAGCGTGCTGGAAAGCCTGACCAGTGAACCGCAGGGTTTGCCGATGCAGACGTTGGCCGAGCAATTGGAAATCCCTAAAAGCGCGACTCATCGGTTGCTCGCCGAACTGATTCGCCTGGGTTACGTGCGGCAGAATCCGGACAACCTGCGCTATCACCTGTCGACCAAGCTGGTGGCCATGGGCTTTCGATACCTGTCCGGCAGCGGTGCGGATATCGTTCAGCCAGTGCTTGATCGACTGGCCGGGGAAACCGGTGAACTGGTGCGTCTGGGGGTGATTCAGGGTGAACGGCCCGTCTGGATCGCCAAGTCCCAGGGGGCCCGCTCGGGCCTGCGCTACGACCCGGACATGGGGCGTGATGCGCCATTGTTCTACACGGCTTCCGGGCATGCGTGGCTGGCGTGCATGAGCGATGCCGAGGCACTGTCGCTGGTCGAGCGGCAAGGGGCCGAATTGCCTCGGGACATCGGGCCTAATGCACCGCGTTCGAATGTTGAACTGCTGGAGCGCTTGCGTCTGGCGCGGGAGCAAGGCTACGCCTGGGTCGAGGAAAGTTCGGCGGTGGGCACCTCGGCGATTGCCGCCGTGGTACGTCATCCACTGGATGGCCGGGCGATCGGTGTGCTCAGTATTGCCGGGCCAAGCGCGCGAATGCCCGGTGCGCGCTTGCATGAGTTGGCGTCGACCTTGTTGAAGTACGCCGAAGAGCTTTCGCTGGCGAGCCAGGCGTCAGCGTTGTTCAGTTGAGCGTGATGTCTGCTTGAATGGAGTGTGCGGTATTCGCACACTTTCTTGAGTCATTGATGTCATAAAATGGAACCGGGTTCTAAATTATTTAAGTCTCGCCTCAACCCATAAAAGGACTTCGCCTTGACGTCGCCCAGCAGCACCCCGCTTTCCGGCGTCAATCAGCCCTTCAAAGGGATCCTGCTGATCGTTGTCGCGACCTTCCTGTTTTCCAGCCACGACGCCTTTTCCAAATATCTCTCGGGTTTCTATCCCATTGTCATGGTGGTCTGGGCGCGTTACGTGGTTCACACCTTGCTGATGGCCGGGATTTTCCTGCCGCAATCCGGGCTGCGAGTGCTGCGTACCAAACGGCCATTGCTTCAGCTGATCCGGGCGCTGTGCCTGCTGGGTACCAGTCTGTTTTTCACCACAGGCTTGATGTACATCCCGCTGGCCGAGGCTACGTCGGTCAACTTCCTCGCTCCGGTGCTGGTCACCGCGTTGTCGGTGCCGCTGCTGAAGGAGCGAGTGACACGGGGGCAATGGCTGGCGGTGATTTGCGGTTTCATCGGGGTGTTGATCATCGTTCACCCCGGGGGAGATTTGTTTACTCCGGCGGTGTTGCTGCCGTTCTGCTCTGCGCTGTTTTTCTGCTTTTATCAACTGCTGACACGCAAGCTCAGCGAGATCGACAGCCCGACCACCAGCAATTTCTTCGCCGGCTTGTGCAACACGCTGGTGATGAGTGCGCTGGTGCCGTTCTTCTGGCAGACGCCGAACCTGGTGCATGGCGCGATGATGCTGGCGCTGGGGGCCTGCGGGATGACGGCACACCTGTTCCTGACCCAGGCTTTCCGCCTCGCGGCACCGGCACTGCTGGCACCGTTCAGCTATTGCCAGATCATCTTCGCCGGCCTGCTGGGCTGGCTGCTGTTTTCCCATACGCCGACACTGACCACCGTGCTCGGCATTGCCGTTATCTGCTGTAGCGGGTTGGCAGCGGCCTGGCAGCAAAGCCGTCGGTAAAAGCCCAAAGAAAAATGACCTGTAGGAGCGAGCCTGCTCGCGATGTTCGTTAACGATGACGCGGGTTGTCTGGATACCCGCGTCGCTCTCAGGTTTTTCGCGAGCATGCTCGCTCCTACAGGGGGTATTGCGCCGAACTTCAGTCAGTGACGGTAGGAATCTTGCGCGGTGCCATGAAGTACATCCAGGTCAGCGCAATGAAGTACATCGCCGGAATCATGGTGAACAGCACGGTGTAGTTGTTGTTGGTGATGGTCAGGATGTGGCCGACCAGCTGGGTCATGAACATCCCGCCAATCGCCGCACACATGCCGCCGAAGCCGAACACCGTACTCATCATGTGCTTGGGCGTGTAGTCCATCACCAGGCTCCAGATGTTCGCGGTCCAGGCCTGGTGTGCGCCGATGGCCAGGGAGATGGCGAACACCGCGACCCACAGGTTGCTGGAGCCGGCCGCCATGATCACGCCGATGATGCAGCAGGCGAACAGGAACATGGACATCAGTCGCGCCTTGATCGGGTTGACTCCGCGACCGATCAGGAACGAGGAGAGGATGCCGCCGCCAACGCTACCGAAGTCGGCAGTGAGGTAGATGATGATCAGCGGGATACCCATCTGGGTGACGTTGATGCCCAGGTTGTATTGCTGGTTGAGGAACGGCGGCAGCCAGTACAGGTAGAACCAGAACACCGGTGCGGTGATCGAGTAGGCGAGGGCGAAGGCCCAGGTGCCACGCATGCGCAGGATTTTCGAGAACGGCACGCGGGTTTGTTCCGGTTCGACTTCGTTCTGGATGTAGTCCAGTTCCGACTGTTTGACGCTCGGATGGTCTTCCGGGTTGAAGTACTTCAGGCCCCAGAACAGCAGCCAGATCCCGCCCAGTGCCGACATGCACAGGAACGCGGCCTGCCAGCCCCAGACGTGCAGGATCAATGGCAGCAGCATCGGTGTGAACATCGCGCCGACGTTGGTGCCAGCGTTGAAAATGCCGGTGGCCACGGCGCGCTCGCCGGCCGGGAACCACAGGCGCGTGGTTTTCACGCAAGCCGGGTAGTTCGCAGCTTCAGTCAGGCCGAGGATGAAGCGACAAACCATGAAGCCGACCGCCGAAGTGGCCAGGCCGTGGGCGCCGGTCGCCAGGCTCCAGAGCAGTACGGCGCAGAAGAACACGCGCTTGACGCCGACCCGGTCGATCAACCGGCCTTGCAGAACGAACCCGATGGCGTAACCCACCTGGAACCAGAAGTTGATGTTGGCGTAATCCATCGCCGTCCAACTCATTTCCTTGGCCAGGATGGGCTGCATCACGCCCAGGGCGGCGCGGTCGATGTAGTTCAGGGTGGTGGCGAAAAACACCAGCGCCAGCATGCCCCAACGGGTTTTGCCGACCGCCATGGCGCCGCGGATTTTGTTGCCTATGCCACCGGCAGTGACGTTCATGGCCGCAGCCATGCGTGAGCTTTGGGAAGGAATCATGTGTACCACCCGTTTTTTTGAATTTGTTATTTGGTGTTTTTGGGCATCGCGGCCGGTGCTGCGTGTCCGGACTTAATGTGAGGGCGATGTTGGGCAGTGGACAAAAAATCGTCAATTCGCCTACGGCCATTTTGTTCGATAATCGCACACAAAACTAACTGGATAGTACACTTTGAATTGCTGTGTAAGTCTGTCAGCCCAATAATTCTCGCAAGACAAACGCTACCCACGTAGGAGCTGCCGAAGGCTGCGATCTGTTGACTTTGGTCTTCCTCGATCAACCGAAATCAACATCAAAAGATCGCCCGAGCGCGGACCGAGCCTTCGGCAGCTCCTACGTAAGCGCGTGCAACGCCCCTAACAAGATTGCCTCCACCGGGAGCCGAAATATGCAGCGTTCCATTGCCACCGTATCCTTGAGCGGTACCCTGCCGGAAAAACTCGAAGCCATTGCTGCCGCCGGTTTCGACGGCGTCGAGATTTTCGAGAACGACCTTCTCTACTACGACGGTAGTCCACGGGAAATTAAACAGATGTGCGCCGATCTCGGGATCGCCATCACCCTGTTTCAACCATTCCGTGATTTCGAAGGCTGTCGGCGAGATCGGCTGTCGCGCAATCTGGAACGCGCCGAGCGCAAGTTCGACCTGATGCAGGAGTTGGGCACTGACCTGGTGCTGGTGTGCAGCAACGCCTCGGCCGAGTCCATCGGTGATGAACGGATTCTGGTCGATGACTTGCGCCTGCTGGCCGAACACGCCGGGGCACGCGGCCTGCGCATCGGTTACGAAGCGCTGGCCTGGGGTCGGCATGTGAACACGTATCAACAGGTGTGGAACATCGTGCGGCAGGCCGATCACCCAAGCCTTGGCGTGTTGCTGGACAGCTTTCACACCTTGTCGCTCAAGGGCGATCCGAGCGCTATCGCCGAGATTCCGGGCGACAAGATCTTCTTCGTGCAAATGGCTGACGCGCCGATCCTGGCCATGGACGTGCTGGAGTGGAGCCGGCATTTTCGCTGCTTCCCGGGCCAGGGCGAATTCGATTTGCCGGGGTTCCTCGCGCCGATCATCAAGAGCGGGTACACCGGGCCTTTGTCGCTGGAAATCTTCAACGACGGTTTCCGCGCCGCGCCGCCACGAGCCAACGCCGCCGACGGCTTGCGCTCGTTGTTGTACCTGGAGGAGAAAACCCGCGAGCGTCTGGCCCGGGAAGCCAAGCCTGCGGCCAACTCCGAGATTCTGTTCGAAACACCCAAGGCCAGCGAGTACAACGGCATCGAGTTTCTGGAGTTTGCCGTGGACGAAAGCCTCGGCGCCAAACTCTCCCATTGGCTGGAGCGGCTAGGGTTCGCCAGGGTCGGGCAGCATCGCTCCAAGAGCGTCAGCTTGATGCGCCAGGGCGATATCAACCTGATCCTCAACTCCGAACCTTACTCTTTCGGCCACAGCTTTTTCGAAGCACACGGCCCTTCGTTGTGCGCTACCGCCGTGCGGGTCAAGGACAGTGCGAGCGCATTGGCCCGTGCCGTAGCCTACAAGGGTCAGCCCTATCGCGGACTGGTCGGCCCCAATGAACTGGAACTGGCGGCGGTGCGTGCGCCGGATGGCAGCCTGATCTATCTGGTGGACCAGGATGCCGACGTCTACGGCATCGACTTCAATCTGCTGGCGGATGCGCCGGCCAGCGGCGGCCTCAAGCGCATCGACCACATGGCTATGGCGCTGCCGGCCGACAGCCTCGACAGCTGGGTGCTGTTCTATAAGAGCCTGCTGGATTTCGAGGCGGACGATGAAGTTGTGTTGCCCGATCCTTACGGTCTGGTGAAGAGCCGTGCCTTGCGCAGTCGCGACAGTTCGATCCGCCTGCCGCTGAACATTTCCGAGAACCGCAACACTGCGATCTCACACGCGCTGTCGAGTTATCGCGGTTCCGGTGTGCATCACATCGCGTTTGATTGTGATGACATATTTGCCCAGGTCAGCCGTGCAAAAGAGGCGGGCGTGCCGCTGCTGGATATCCCGCTCAACTACTACGATGACCTGGCGGCGCGGTTCGATTTCGACGACGAGTACCTCAGTGAACTGGCCTACTACAACGTGCTGTACGACCGCGACGCCCAGGGCGGTGAGCTGTTTCATGTGTACACCGAGCCGTTCGAGGGGCGATTCTTCTTCGAGATCATCCAGCGTAAAAACGGTTATGCCGGCTACGGCGCTGCCAACGTCGCGGTGCGGCTGGCGGCCATGGCCAAATCCCGTAGCGGCGCATTGCGCCAGGCGAAGTTGTAGAAAATTCGTAAACGCGGGATTAAACATGGGCCGCGCAGCTTCCTTCACTGTGTTGCGCGGCCCATAATCGCCAGCCTGTGCAGTGATGGCCGTGAGCCCGCAATGACAATGACCTCAGAACTCCCCGCAGCCTCCGTAGAACCGGGTGCAGAGCCGCGCAAGAGTCGCAAGAACAATCCGGAAAAGACCCGCGAAAACATCCTGCAGGAGGCGATTGTCGAATTCGTCCAGCAGGGGCTTTCCGGTGCTCGCGTCGATGCCATCGCCGAGCGCATCCACACCTCCAAGCGCATGATCTATTACTACTTCGGCAGTAAGGAACAGCTC
Organism: Pseudomonas sp. GL-R-19; assembly: GCF_019956375.1. Taxonomy (NCBI): domain Bacteria; kingdom Pseudomonadati; phylum Pseudomonadota; class Gammaproteobacteria; order Pseudomonadales; family Pseudomonadaceae; genus Pseudomonas; species Pseudomonas sp. GL-R-19. The sequence continues at coordinate 16,020 of NZ_JAHBDJ010000005.1, forward strand.
TACGTCGAAGTGCTGGAGAAGCTTTACGGCGATATCCGCAACACCGAAAGCCGCCTGCACCTGACCGAACTGCCTCCGGTGGAAGCCATTCGGCGGATGGTTGAATTCACCTTCGACCACCATGATCGCAACGTCGATTTCGTGCGCATCGTCAGTATCGAGAACATTCACAACGCCGAGTACGTGAAGCGTTCCGAGGCGATCAGGGCGATGAACAACACTGTTCTCGATTCCCTTGATGTGATTCTGCGTCGTGGCGTTGAAGAGGGTGTCTTCCGCGCCGGCCTGGTGCCGCTGGATGTGCATCTGCTGATCAGTTCGTTCTGCTTCTATCGCGTTTCGAACCGCCATACCGTGGGTGAGATTTTCCAGATCGACTTGCCGGACGAAAGCATCAAGCAGCGTCATCGGGAGATGATTTGCGAGTCGGTCCTGCGTTATTTACAGGCTTGAAAAGATCGCAGCCTTCGGCAGTTCCTACGTCAATCGCATTGATCTGCAGGAGCTGCCGAAGGCTCGGTCCGCGCTCGGGCGATCTTTTGATTTTCAGTCATTCATGCTCTGGAAATGCTCAAGCATGCGCTGGGCATCCGGCATCACGCCGCTGAACAGTTCGAACGCCTTCACCGCCTGAAACACCGCCATGTTGCCGCCGTCCAGCGTTCGGCAACCGAGGGCGCGGGCGTGGTGTAGCAGTTCGGTTTCCAACGGGAAGTAAACGATCTCCGCCACCCACAATTCGGCCCGCAGCAACGCGACCGGCACCGGCATGCCCGGCAGTTTTTTCATGCCCATCGGCGTGGTGTTCACCAGGCCGTCAGCCCGGGCCATGGCGCTCGACAGGTCATACCCGGCCACCGCCCGACCGACGCCGAAATGCTGATTGAGGTTGTCTGCCAGATCCTGGGCGCGGCGGATGTCCACGTCAAAAATGCTCAGCTGTTGTACGCCTTCATTCAATAGCGCGTGGGCCACCGCCGCACCTGCGCCGCCAGCGCCCATTTGTACGACACGTTCAACGGCAACGCCCTTCAAGCCCCGGCGAAAACCCTCGGCAAAGCCCAGGCAGTCAGTATTGTGGCCGATGCGTTTGCCGTCCTTGAGCACCACGGTGTTGACCGCGCCTATACCGCGGGCTTCCGGCGAGAGTTCGTCGAGCAGCGGGATGATCGCCTGCTTGCATGGGAAGGTGATGTTCAGCCCGGTGAAATTCATGCGCTCGGCAGCCATCAACAGGTCGGGCAGGGCGTTGCTGTCGAGCTTCAACTGATCAAGATCAATCAGGCGATACAGGTAGCGCAGCCCCTGGGCATCGCCTTCATGCTCGTGCATGGCCGGTGTGCGGGAAGCCTGGATGCCGGCACCAATCAGCCCGGCCAGTATCACGTGGTTCTGAGTCACGGCGATCACCCCTTCAAACGATGGCTGAAGTGTTCCAGGGCCAGGCGATAGCCATGACTGCCAAAACCGGCCATTACCGCCGTTGCAATGGCGGATACGAACGAGTGATGGCGAAAGGGCTCGCGGGCATGCACGTTGGACAGGTGGACTTCGATCACCGGCAGTTCGCTGGCAACCAGGGCGTCGCGAATGGCGACCGAGGTGTGGGTCCACGCGGCAGGATTGATGACGATCCCGGCGCAGCGGCCACGGGCGGCGTGAATCCAGTCGAGCAATTCGCCTTCATGGTTGGTCTGGCGAAACTCCACCGCCAGGCCGAACTCTTCGGCGGCGCGTGCGCACAGGGTCGAGATGTCTGCCAGGGTTTCGTGGCCGTAAGTCGCCGGTTCACGGGTGCCGAGCAGGTTCAGGTTCGGGCCGTTGAGCACCACAACGATAGGGGACATCGGAATCTCTCCACTTATTATTTTTGGAATCGGCCGAGGTTTTCGACCTGTGGAGATAAATTGTACTAACTAGTTAATTCGGTCAATTGAAGAGAAGGCACGCTGACGGTTTGTGGGCGATGATCGGACACTTTCGGTGTTCAGCGCGGCAAGTGCTCCACCAGAAAATCGATAAACGCCCTCAAGCGCAGCGGTACATGCCGACTTTGCGGGTAAAGCAACGTGAATGGCCGCGAGCGCCCGCCATAGGGCTTGAGTACTTCCACCAGCGAGCCGTCGGCCAGTTCCTTTTCCACGATAAAACGATAGGTCTGAAACAACCCCGCTCCGTGTTTGGCCAAGGTGACACCGCCCAGCACATCGTCGGAACAGCTGAGGCTGCCCTCGGCCAGAATCTCCCGGGGCACGCCTTCATCGTTGAACAACCAGGCAATGCGCCGGCCACTGCTGGGCAATTCGTACTGAATGCATTCGTGGTTTTCGAGGTCGTCGAGGGTTTGTGGAATGCCGGCCCGTTTCAGGTAATCAGGGCTGGCGATCATCACCAGGGCGGCATCTTCCAGCTGCCGGGCGATCAGGCCGGAATCCGGGATGGCTCGTACACGAATCGCCATGTCGTAGCCTTCGCCGACGAAATCGATGTTGCGATTGCTGATGTGCGACTCGACCTTCACCGCCGGATAGCGCGCCCGAAATTCGGGCAACAGCGGCAGGATTCGATGATGCGCGTAGGTGGTCGGGATACTGATGCGCAAAGTACCGGACGGCACTTGCTGTTGGCCCATGACCTCACGCTGGGCCTCGACCAGTTGCGCCAGGGCCTGGCGGCATTCCTCGTAATAGCGGCGACCGCTGTCGGTCAGCTTCACGCTGCGGGTGGTGCGCGCAAACAGGCGCACACCCAGGCGCTCTTCCATGCGCGACACCGAACGGCTCACGGCAGCGGGCGTGACACCTGCCACCAGCGCCGCGGCGGTAAAACTGCCGGCCTCGGCCGCGAGGCAAAACAGCTCGATGCTGCCCAACTGAAGGTCGTCGAATTGTCGCTGCATGACTGATTACACCGGGGATCAAATGAAGAGGCTGGACCAGTATTTATCAGGTGCCAGTGCCTTAAAGAAAGGATTTCTTACCAATTCGCGTGGTGTTGTGCAGGTTCGGGAATCGCCAGGACGCTAGCCTGAGGGCGGAAGAAATGATTTCACCGGTCATTACCGATGGTCAGAATTTTCCAGGGAATGTCGGATTCTCGGATTCATTAACCTAACGGATGGGTTAACATGAAGGTATGCAATTACAAAGGACTGTCGGTAGTGATCATGTTGCGAGACGAGCATTGTCCGCCTCATGCGCATGTGGAGGCGGGTACGTGGAGTGCAAGATTCAGGTTCAGTTTTTGGCACAACGGTGTCGAGCTTTGGGATGTCGTTCCGCTTTCGCGTCGGCCACCGTTGGCGGTGCTTGAGGGATTGCGCCAATCGCTCCAGCAACCTGCCCATTTGCGGCGCGCCCGGGGCATCTGGTGGAGAAAATTGCAAACGGCCTGTCTTGATAATCAATTGTGGGACTGGCACAGCAACGAAGTCGTTATGGTGAAAAGGGTTGTCAGTACCACCAATATGATTGGATCGGCTTGCTACGAACCTGAATCGAACAGGACGTTGCTATCCCTGATAGGCGCACAGGAAAGTGTGGAGATCGAGTTATGAAAACGATAAAAGCCAAGGTTCAGGCCGATAGTCCCGTAACGGAAAGTAGCCTGGACAAAGCCATCGAACGTGGCGAGTTACGTAGAAAAAATAGCCTGCAAGCGACAGCGGTTACCTACCTGGCCCCCTGTCTGGCCGTCAGCTTCGAAGACGGCAGCGGTGTATTGCTGCCCGTGGCCAACTATCCGGAGTTCGATGATCTTGAGGTCGAGGACTACGCCAGTCTGACTGTCGGCTACGCGGGTACTGCCCTGTGTCATGAAGGCAAGGACCTGCATGTATCTATCGCCGGGATGATTTCTGCCAGCAAGCCGCTGATGGCCATGGCGGCCTCGGTCGTCGCTTCGCGCAATGGTCGCCAGAGCAGCGCCGCAAAGTCTGAAGCCGCGCGGGCCAACGGCAGGAAAGGCGGGCGCCCGCGCAAGGTCGATGTTGTCGTGTAAGTGCCCACAAAAAAGCCGTCGTGAAGACGGCTTTTTTGTGTCAGGCAGGAGCCATCAACGCCGGGTCAGCATCACCCCGGATTCCATGTGATGGGTCCACGGGAACTGGTCGAACATCGCGCACCGGGTGACGCGGTGGGTGTCGTGCAGTTGGGCGATGTTGGCCGCCAGGGTCTCCGGGTTGCAGGAGATGTACAGGATGTTGTCGAAGCGCCGGGTCAGTTCGCAGGTGTCCGGGTCCATGCCGGCACGGGGCGGGTCGACGAACACGCTGCCGAACTCGTAGCTCTTGAGGTCGATGCCGTGCAGGCGGCGGAACGGACGCACTTCGTTCAAGGCTTCGGTCAGCTCTTCGGCGGACAAACGTACCAGAGTGACGTTATCCACAGCGTTTTCGCTGAGGTTGCTCAGCGCCGCGTTGACCGAAGTCTTGCTGATTTCGGTGGCCAGCACTTTGCGCACGCGGGTGGCGAGCGGCAGGGTGAAGTTGCCGTTGCCGCAATACAGCTCCAGCAAATCATCGGAGCGATCGCCAAGCGCATCGTATGCCCAGTTGAGCATCTTCTGGTTCACCGTGCCGTTGGGCTGGGTGAACGCGCCTTCCGGCTGGCGGTAGCTGAAGGTGCGGCCGCCGACTTCCAGCTTCTCGACCACGTAATCGTGGCCAATGACTTCGCGCTTGCCCTTGGAGCGGCCGATGATGCTGACGTTCAGGTCCGCCGCCAGTTTTGACGCCGCCGCATGCCAGTGCTCGTCCAGCGGGCGGTGATAGCACAGGGTGATCATCGCGTCGCCGGCCAGGGTGGTCAGGAACTCCACCTGGAACAGCTTGTGGCTCAGGGGCGCACTCGCTTGCCACGCAGCCTTGAGCTGCGGCATCAACTGGTTGATGCGCAGGCTGGCAATCGGGAACTCTTCGATCAGGATTGGCGTGCGTTTGTCTTCCTGGGAAAACATCGCGTAATGACGCTCGCCGGCCTCGCGCCACAGGCGGAACTCGGCGCGCAGGCGGAAGTTTTGCAGCGGCGAATCGAAAACGACTGGCTCGGGCGCATCGAACGGGGCCAGCAGGTCACGCAAACGCGTGACTTTTTCTTCGAGCTGAACGGCATAGGCCTGAGAATCAAAAGTCATGCGTTGAACCAACCCAGCTTGATCACGAATAGAATCGACAGGATCACCAGCGCCGGGTTCAGCTCACGGCCACGACCGGACATCAGCTTGATGGCAGTCCAGGAAATGAAACCGAAAGCGATGCCATTGGCGATGGAATAAGTGAACGGCATCGCCAGCGCAGTGATCACCACCGGCGCGGCGACGGTAATGTCGTCCCAGTCTATTTCGGCCAGGCCGGATGTCATCAGCACGGCGACGAACAGCAGGGCTGGTGCGGTGGCGAAGGCCGGAACGCTGGCGGCCAGTGGCGAGAAGAACAGCGCCAGCAGGAACAGGATCGCCACCACGATGGCGGTCAGGCCGGTGCGGCCACCGGCACTCACGCCGGCAGCGGATTCGATGTAGCTGGTGGTGGTCGAGGTGCCCAGCAGGGAACCGGCCATGGCTGCAGTGCTGTCGGCGATCAGCGCGCGGCCCATTTTCGGCATGTGACCGTCCTTGCGCATCAGACCGGCGCGCTTGGCGACGCCGATCAGAGTGCCGGAGTTATCGAACAGATCGACGAACAGGAAGGCGAAGATCACGCTGACCAGACCGATGTCCAGTGCGCCCTTGATGTCCAGTTGCAGGAAGGTCGGGGCCAGGGACGGCGGCATCGACATCACGCCGCCGAACGGGGTGAAGCCCATCACGATGGACACGATGGTCACCACCAGTATGCCGATCAGCACCGCACCGCGCACGGCAAGGGCTTCGAGCGCGACGATCAGGGCAAAACCGAGGGTGGCGAGGATCGGCGCGGGTTGTTTCAGGTCACCGAGGCCGACCATGGTCGCCGGGTTACTGACCACGATACCGGCGTTATGCAGGGCGATCAGGGCCAGGAACAGGCCGATACCGGCAGCAATCGCCGAGCGCAGCGGCAGTGGGATGCTGTTGATGATCCATTCACGGATGCGGAAGATCGACAGCAGGAAAAAGCACACCGCCGAGATGAACACCGCGCCCAGTGCCACTTGCCAGGTGTGGCCCATGTGCAGGACCACGGTGTAGGTGAAGAAGGCGTTCAGGCCCATGCCCGGTGCCAGGGCGATCGGGTAATTGGCGATCAGGCCCATGGTAGTAGAGCCGATGGCGGCTGCCAGACAGGTGGCGACGAACACCGCGCCCTTGTCCATGCCGGTCTCGCCAAGGATGCTCGGGTTGACGAACAGAATGTAGGCCATGGCCAAAAAGGTCGTGACGCCCGCCAGAATCTCGGTCCGCACGTTGGTGTTGTGTGCCTTGAGTTGAAACAGCCTTTCCAGCATGTCTGCTCCCCGTGGCGCGCCGGGCGCCGTGAATGTATCGACCGCAACAGCAAAGAACAGGCAGCAGAACGCGCCTGGAAATTACTGTGGGCCGGAAAAAGCCGCGCATCATACCAGTAGCTTGGGGATATGGCTGCTTATGGCAGTGATCGTCGTCGATGTTTTGCGACAACACCAAGTGCGCCATACTGCGCGCTGGTTTTTTGGGGGTGGAAAGGTCCTGCATGAAAAGGCGTCTGGTTAGCGTGTTCGGCGTATGGATGGCGTTGTTGCTCGGGGCTCAAACGGCCGTGGCGGCCTCGGCTGCGCCACTGACGCAATTGAAGGTGCTCAAAGTCGCGTCGCCGTCCTGTGGCGTTGAAAACATCGACGAAGGGCAAACCCGGACGCGCTGCGATCACAATGGCCCGAACATCACGGTGTACGTGCTGGAAGTGGGTTATGGACGCGAGGCCCATGTCGCCCTGGACGGTTTCGAAGTGAATGGCACCCGCACACCGGTCTGCGCGTTCAAGAACGGCAACCTGACCAGTTGCACCCCAGGCGAAAAAACCGTCGGCTATTTGTATGCCCTCGATCTGGCGGGCAAGCAGGAAGGCACACTGACCTTTAGCAACACCTCGATCAACGCGCCCGGCAACACGATGTCGACGCAGCTTTACATCAAGTAACCACAGGTCCCGAACAAGGGTCAGGAAAGCTGACTACGCTTAAAAGATCATTCTGTGGACAATACCTGATGACCATTAGAGCCTTGATTGCCCTCGCCGAGGGCACCGATGACCTGCAAACCGTCACCCTGATCGACGTACTGCGCCGAGCCAAAATAGAAGTGGTGGTGGCCAGTATCGAAGGGCGGCGCATGCTCACCTGCGCCCGCGGCACGCGCCTGACGTCCGATGCCATGCTGGTGGATTTGCTGGCGCAGCCCTTCGACCTGATCGCCTTGCCGGGTGGTGCGGTGGGTTCGCAGCACTTGGCAGCCCACCAACCCCTGCAACAATTGATCAAGGATCAGGCGGCAGCCGGTCGCCTGTTCGCCGGCATCGCCGAGGCGCCCGCCGTGGCGCTGCAGGCCTTTGGCGTATTGCGTCAACGGCGCATGACCTGCCTGCCCTCGGCCAGCCATCAATTGTTGGGCTGTAACTTCGTCGATCAACCGGTGGTGGTCGACGGCAATTGCATCACCGCCCAGGGCTCGGCTGGCGCCTTGGCGTTTGCCCTGGCGCTGGTGGAGCAACTCTGCGGTAAAGCCACACGTGCGGCGGTGGCAGGGGAGTTGTTGGTTTAGCCTGCTTAGACTTTCGCTTCTTCCTTTTCTTCATCTTTAGCCACGTGCATGCGATCGCGGCTGGCCAGGCTCGGGAACAGTTTGACCCACACCCCGGTCACCACCAGCGTGCCGATCCCGCCCATGACCACGGCTGGCACGGTACCGAACCAGTGGGCAGTCAGGCCCGATTCGAATTCGCCCAACTGGTTTGAGGCACCGATGAACAGACCGTTCACGGCGCTGACCCGACCGCGCATTTCGTCCGGGGTTTCCAGTTGCACGAACGAGGCACGGATCACCATGCTGATCATGTCCGCCGCGCCCAGCACCACCAATACCGCCAGGGAAAACCAGAACGAGGTCGACAGGCCAAAGGCGATGGTTGCCACGCCGAAGACGCCCACGGCGGTGAACATCACCCGCCCGACGTTGCGCTCCACGGCAAACCGCGCCAGGAACAGCGACATCAGCAGTGCACCCACTGCCGGTGCCGAGCGCAAAAGGCCCAGCCCCCACGGGCCGGTCAGCAGGATGTCCTTGGCGAACACCGGCAGCAACGCCGTCGCACCACCCAATAGCACCGCGAACAGATCGAGGGAGATCGCCCCGAGAATGTCCGGACGACTGCGGATAAAGCGAATTCCCGCCAGCAGTGAATCCAGAGTGGCCTTGCCCTTGTTCAGCGGGGTTTGCCGGGCTGGCAGGTTGAGCATCAGCGAACAGGCGATGACATACAAAAGCACCGTCGGGCCATACACCCAGACGCTGCCGAAGGCGTAGAGCAAACCGCCGAGGGCCGGGGCGACGATGGTGGCCGATTGCTGGGCCGATTGCGCGGCGGCGACCGCACGGGGAAACAGCGCGCTGGGCACGATGCTCGGCAACAGGGCCTGGGTGGTCGGCATTTCAAAGGAACGCGCGGCGCCGAGCAGGAAGGCCAGGATAAAGATCATTTCCCGGGTGACCTGGTCGGTGGCACTGCCAATGGCCAGCGACAGGGCGATCAATGCCTGCACGGACTGGCAGATCGCCGCGACTTTGCGCCGGTCATAGCGGTCGGCGACGTGTCCTGTGTGCAGCATGAACAGCACGCGCGGGGCGAACTCGACCAGGCCGACCAGACCCAGGTCGAGCACGTTGCCGGTCAACTGATACAGGTTCCAGCCGATGGCCACGGTGAGCATCTGGAAGCCGCTGGCGGTGAAGACCCGGGCCAGCCAGAACGCGAGAAAAGGGCGATGGTGACGTAACAGCAAGGGCTCTTGGCTGGGCATCGGCGGGACAATCTGGGGGAGAGGGGAGCGGCGAGATTATCACCAACCTGTAACAGGAAGTTGTCATGACAAAAAAATAGTTAGCTAGATACCGATCTTGGAAACACAGGAAGCACTGTAGGAGCGTGTTGCTGGCGATGACAAAAGCCGTGAGGCAACTTGTCACGCGGCAAAAGGCCACGCGGGTTATCCCCGAAAATGGGACTACTCTTTCAACGTTGATTGATCCAGATCAAAACCCACAAAAGGAATTGATCCGGCGGCCGCAAGGCCAGATTCCCTGCGTTGTGATGCGTGCAAAAAAAGAACAAACAGAGATTCGCCACACTCCATACCCGTGGGGGCCGTGGGTGCAGGCTTCCAGCCAGCAGCCGTACTACCTGACAGAGGAAGACTTATGTTCGGTTTAGAGGCACTTGATCTCGCCCGAATTCAGTTCGCGTTCACCATCTCGTTCCACATCCTGTTTCCGGCCATCACCATCGGCCTGGCGAGTTACCTGGCGGTACTCGAAGGCCTGTGGCTGAAAACCCATAACGACACCTACCGTGACCTCTACCATTTCTGGTCGAAAATCTTTGCCGTCAACTTCGGCATGGGGGTGGTTTCCGGCCTGGTCATGGCCTATCAGTTCGGCACCAACTGGAGCCGCTTCTCGGACTTCGCCGGCTCGGTTACCGGGCCGTTGCTGACCTATGAAGTGCTCACGGCGTTCTTCCTCGAGGCCGGGTTCCTCGGCGTCATGCTGTTTGGCTGGAACAAGGTCGGACGTGGCCTGCACTTCTTCGCCACCGTGATGGTGGCCATCGGTACACTGATCTCGACGTTCTGGATTCTTGCCTCCAATAGCTGGATGCAGACCCCGCAGGGCTTCGAGATCGTCAACGGTCAGGTCATACCCACCGACTGGCTGGCGGTTATCTTCAATCCGTCGTTCCCGTATCGCCTGATGCACATGGCCACGGCGGCGTTCGTCGCCACGGCCTTCTTCGTTGGTTCCTCCGCGGCCTGGCATTTGCTGCGCGGCAGGGACAACCCGGCGATCCGCAAAATGCTCTCGATGGCCATGTGGATGGCATTGATCGTCGCGCCGATCCAGGCGGTCATTGGCGATTTCCACGGTCTCAATACGCTTGAGCATCAGCCGGCAAAAATCGCCGCGATCGAAGGCCACTGGGAAAACAAGGGTAACGAGGCGACGCCGCTGATCCTGTTCGGCTGGCCGGACATGAAAGAAGAGAAAACCAGGTTTGCTGTCGAAATTCCGTACCTGGGTAGCCTGATCCTGACTCACTCGCTGGACAAGCAAGTCCCGGCGCTCAAGGAGTTCCCGCCTGAAGACCGGCCGAATTCGACCATTGTGTTCTGGTCATTCCGGATCATGGTGGGTCTGGGCATGCTGATGATCTTCACCGGTTTGTGGAGCCTGTGGCTGCGCAAGCGTGACACCCTCTACTCCTCGCGGCCGTTCCTGTACCTGGCGCTGTGGATGGGGCCGTCCGGTCTGATCGCTCTCCTCGCCGGCTGGTTCACCACCGAAATCGGCCGCCAGCCATGGGTGGTTTACGGCCTGATGCGCACGGCGGATGCGTCGTCCAACCATAGCTTCATGCAGATGAGCATCACCCTGATCCTGTTTGTCGTGGTCTATTTCGCGCTGTTTGGTGCCGGTCTTGGCTACATGATGCGCCTGGTGCGCAAGGGGCCGAAAATCGACGAAGGCAAGGAAACCAACGACGGTGGCCCTGGCCAGAAACGCACACCGGCCCGACCGTTTTCCGCAGCCGACGGCGACCACATCGACGCCGATCACAGCCTGACCAAGGAGATTTGAATCATGGGTATTGATCTTCCGCTGATCTGGGCCGTGATCATCATCTTCGGCATCATGATGTACGTGGTCATGGACGGTTTCGACCTGGGCATCGGCATTCTCTTCCCGTTCATTCCGGGCAAGACGGATCGCGATGTGATGATGAACACCGTCGCCCCGGTCTGGGACGGCAACGAGACCTGGCTGGTGTTGGGGGGCGCGGCGTTGTTCGGCGCGTTTCCGCTGGCCTATTCGGTGGTGCTCTCGGCGTTGTACCTGCCGCTGATCCTGATGTTGATCGGGTTGATCTTCCGCGGTGTGGCCTTCGAGTTCCGCTTCAAGGCCAGGGACGACAAGCGCCATCTGTGGGACAAGGCGTTCATTGGTGGTTCGGTCACTGCAACGTTCTTCCAGGGCGTTGCGCTCGGCGCGTTCATCGATGGGCTGCCAGTGGTCAATCGGCAGTTCGCCGGTGGTTCACTGGACTGGCTGACCCCGTTCACGATGTTCTGTGGTGCGGCGCTGGTGGTGGCGTATGCGCTGCTCGGTTGCACCTGGCTGATCATGAAGACCGAAGGCAAGTTGCAGGAGCAGATGCATGACCTGGCCCGGCCATTGGCCTTCGTGCTGCTGGCGGTGATTGGCATCGTCAGCATCTGGACCCCGTTGGCCCACGCAGAAATCGCCGCACGCTGGTTCACCATGCCGAATCTGTTCTGGTTCATGCCGGTGCCGATTCTGGTGCTGGTGACGATGTACGGACTGATTCGCGCCGTGGCCCGCAACGCGCACTACACGCCGTTCCTGCTGACCCTGGTGCTGATCTTCCTCGGTTACAGCGGGTTGGGCATCAGCTTGTGGCCGAACATCATCCCGCCGTCGATCTCGATCTGGGATGCCGCTGCGCCGCCGCAAAGTCAGGGTTTCATGCTGGTGGGCACGCTGTTCATCATTCCGTTCATCCTGGGCTACACCTTCTGGAGCTACTACGTGTTCCGCGGCAAGGTCACCCATGAAGACGGCTATCACTAGCCCTGTGCACCACGAAACTAATGTGGGAGCGAGCCTGCTCCGGGCGGCGTTCCGACGATGGCGTCCTGACAGACGCCATCGATCTACATCGGAGGATTTATCAATGAACGGCAAACACACCCTGCACGACATTGAAGAAGCCGAAAAAAAACCGCTGTGGCAGCGGCTAGGCTGGTTGGCCCTGATCTGGGGCGGCAGCGTCGGCGCCTTGTTCATCGTCGCCAGCCTGATGCGTCTGTTCATGAACGCGGCCGGCCTGACCACGCACTGACATCTCCCCCGTGGCCTCAGGGCACGGATTTACGACCCTCCGACCGGAGGGTTTTTTTTACCTGTTACTTACGCGCCTTGAGGATGACGAATTTCGGATTGGTTGCCACTTGCTCGACACCGCGGAACAATCGCGCGAGCTTGCTGTGGTAACCCAGGTGACGATTGCCGACGATGTACAGCGCGCCGCCTACGACCAGCGCTTCGCGCGCCTGCTGGAACATCCGCCAGGCCAGGAAATCGCCCACCACCTGTTGCTGGTGAAACGGTGGATTGCACAGCACGACATCAAGCGATTGCGGTTCCTGGCCGGCCAGGCCATCACCGGCACGCACGATCACTTCCCGTTCACCCAAGGCTGCGCGCCAGTTCTCGGATGCCGATTGCACGGCCATGAACGACTCGTCCACCAGCGTATAGTGGGCCTGGGGGTTTTGCAGGGCGCTGGCGATGGCCAGGACGCCGTTGCCGCAGCCGAGATCGGCGACCCGCGCCGAGCCGAGGTTTTTCGGCAAGTGTGGCAAAAATGCCCGGGTGCCGATGTCCAGGCCTTCGCGGCAAAACACATTGGCGTGGTTGAGCAGTTCGATAGCCGGGTCGTCTAGTCTGTAGCGCGTTGGGTAAGGCGATACAACTGGCGTTTTGTCTTGCGCCGTGGCAATCAATAGCCGCGCCTTCTTCACGGCCAATGAGGCTTGCACCGGGCCGATGTAACGCTCCAGCAAGTCGCCCGCGGCCCGGGGCAGATGTTTGATCATGGCCGCGGCAACCACTTGGGCGCCGGGTGCCAGTTGACCTTGCAGGCGGATCAGTTGTTCTTCCAGCAGTGCCAGGGTTTTCGGTACACGGATCAGCACGCAGTCGAACGGTCCGGCAAAGGTTTCGCTGGCGGGTATGCTCGGCACCGCATCAAACGCCAGGCCGTTGCGCACCAGGTTCTTTTCCAGCCCCTGCAAGGCCAGGAACGAATCACCGCTGCTGATCACCCGCACCTTGCCCGCCAGGCTGGCCGCCAACGCGCCGAAACTGTCATTGAGCACCAATACCCGGGTGTCCGACGCCGGCTGCTGTTCGGCCAGATGATTGAGCAGGTATTCATCGGCCGCATCGAAAGCTTGCAGCGGTTCATTCTGCTGTTCGGGCTGGCGGATCAGGTCGAGGCTGGCGAAGGGTGTTTCGAGCAAAGGCATGGGGTGGGGCTCTGGGTAATCAACGGATGTCCCGCTGCCTAAGGCGTTGGAGCGGGCGGGGCCGACCGAGTGTACTGCGTCGTGCAGGTCTACACGCCATCACTCAGGAGGGACCGCAAATGGTACGTTTTTTTTGCCTGGATTACCCGCAGGTTTTCCCGCAGTCGGGCGCTTTCAGATGGCCCCGGACCGGGCTGCGGCGATGACTGCCGCAATCTTGTTGTTGACGCCGAGCTTCTCGATAGCCCTGTGCACATGAAAGTTGATGGTGCGCTCACTCAAATTGAGGATCCTGGCAATTTCATAGGCCGTCTTGCCGTCGGCCGACAGTTTCAATACTTCGAGTTCCCGCCGTGACAAGGGCGGAACCTGGGGGCGAGCCGGTTTTTTTGGTTGCATTGCGTTCGCCAGAGCGTGCAAATGGCGGCTGATGAACACCGAGTATCCAAGATGCTCGTACAACTCATAGGCTGAAATCGGGCAATGGCTTCTGGCCAGGCTGAAAATGCTGCGCAGACCGGTTTCCTCATCAAAGATCGCCTGGGACCAGCCATGCTGCAAGCCCTGTTGTCGCAGCAACTGCCATAACCATGGCGTCCTGGAAAAAAGCTCTTCACTCCAGAGAACAGGCAACATTGAATGATTGCAGTGTGCCACTATCGGGTCTATTTGCGTGGCGTTGCTTTTTTCATATTGAGTATTCCACTCTTGGGGGAAGTTGTTCAGGTTCACTGTACTGGTGTCGACCCCGAATGAGTTCGAAGTAATTGAAAAGCCACAAAATTTATATCCAAGGTTTCTAGCGAAACTGAGCGCGATTCGATAGGCGGTATTGATCTCTTGTGTGTGCGCCAATTGTTTGAGCTGTGACTCCTTCCAGATCTCCATACAGTGATCTCCATTAGAGTGTCTTCTGGGTGCCGTATTGGATCCGGGATCCGGCACGCCACGAAGTGTAGGACATTTCCTGCAGAAGTGGTTCGACAATTTTGCTCTTTTGACTGTTGGAAAAGTGTGCTCAAGGTTCTTAGGGAATAAGTGGTTATGAAATGCCACATATCATTTTATATATAGGGTTGTATCCGTATTCTGTAATCGACGACTAGTGCGCATTAATGTCACTACAAATTGTCGGTGGTTACGCTGCTTCCTTTGCGGGACACTGGGGTATCTGTTGATTGGAGCCTTCCATGTCCGTCAGTGAAGAAAAATTTACGCGCCAGACCTTGCTCGAGGTTCATCCGTTGACCCCGAACCTGTTTACCCTGCGCGCCACGCGGGATGCCGGGTTTCGTTTTCGTGCGGGGCAGTTTGCCCGGTTGGGCGTCACCAAGGCTGACGGCAGCACGGTATGGCGCGCCTACTCCATGGTGTCCTCGCCCTTTGACGAGTTCCTCGAGTTCTTTTCCATTGTCGTACCGGGCGGTGAGTTCACCAGTGAGCTGAGCCGCCTGGGCGTTGACGATACATTGCTGGTCGACCGCCAGGCCTTCGGCTATTTGACGCTGGACCGTTTTGTCGATGGCCGCGATCTGTGGTTGTTATCCACAGGCACGGGCATCGCGCCGTTCCTGTCGATACTCCAGGATTTCGAAGTCTGGGAGAGATTCGAGCGGATCATCCTGGTCTACAGCGTTCGCGAAGCCCGGGAACTGGCTTATCAGGAGCTGATCGCGGGGCTGGCGCAACTTGAGTATCTGGCTGAATACGCACACAAATTGCAATTCATCGCCACCGTCACTCGTGAGCAGCATCCCGGCGCATTGAACGGACGGATCACCACACTGATTGAAAGCGGCGAGTTGGAGCGCAGCGCGGGAGTTGCGCTGACGCCTGAGCATTCACGGGTCATGCTGTGCGGCAATCCGCAGATGATCGATGATACGCGCAAGCTGCTTAAACAGCGGGACATGCACTTGAGCCTCAGCCGGCGACCCGGCCAAGTGGCGGTGGAAAACTTCTGGTAAGCAAAACGGCGCCGCAAAGGCGCCGTTCTTTGCCAGTGCAGTCAAGGCCGGTTGTTTTGGGCCTTGAGCAAGTCGCGGATCTCGCCCAGCAACTCTTCTTCCTTGGTGGGAACCGGCGGCAGGCTAGGGGCCACGGACTCCTCACGCTTCAGGCGGTTGATGGCCTTGACGCCCATGAAGATCGCAAAGGCGACGATGACGAAGTCGATGATGGTCTGGATGAACTTGCCATAGGCCAGCACCACCGCAGGAATGGCGCCGTCTGCTGCCTTGAGCGTTATGGCCAGATCACTGAAGTCCACGCCACCGATCAGCATCCCGATTGGCGGCATGATCAGGTCACCGACAAACGACGTAACGATCTTGCCGAAGGCCGCACCGATGATGATGCCGACGGCCATGTCGACCACGTTGCCTTTGACCGCGAAGGCCTTGAACTCGTTTAGCACGCCCATAGGTTATTCCTTGTTACAGATGAGGTAGATGTGCGCAGTGTAAATCAGCAAATCGCATCCTGCTCGAATCAACTGCCTGCTGTGCTTGCCAGCCATTGACCCGGGTGGTGTTGAAAAATTCACCGATTGATCTCATCTGAAGTCGGTCAGGCCTTCTGAGGCGTTCGCATACGACTTTTTTTCAGCGAAATGGCGCCATTTGTGTGGGCGAGCCAAGGTTGAGCGACCACTCCTGAATGGGGACGCTCAAGATGATCGGGCAGTTAGTGGCCAAAAGGCTGCATTGAAAATTAAATGCAGGTGAAGTGATATGAACTGTTTCGTTAGTTTGGTGTGTCTGACAAGTTGCACGTTTCTCTGAATCACTGCTGCGTTTTGTGTGAATGTTTTCGAAGTTGTGCAAAAAGTATGTAAATGAACAAAGTCTGTATAGGTTTTCGAAGTGTGCGGTATGGCATGTCCCTAGAGTTTGTTGGCCGAGTTGAGCGAAAAACTTATACAAGGTTTTGTAGGGTGGGTGTATCTCAATATACCTGTGTTTAATAAGGTTATTTGAAGTCATCAAAAGGGTTGCGAAATATCTGGCCGCACTCGCGCGCCTTGGCTGAGCTATCATCGCGTTTTTTTCCGGGAGTTCCGATGGCCAAGGCCAAGCGCATGTACGGCTGCACCGAGTGCGGCTCAACCTTCCCCAAATGGGCCGGCCAGTGCGGTGAGTGCGGGGCCTGGAACACGCTTACCGAAACCATGGTGGAAAGCGGCGGGGCAGCCGCCCCCAGCGGTCGTACCGGCTGGACCGGCCAGCAGGCGCAGATCAAGACTCTGGCCGAAGTCAGTGTCGAAGAAATTCCGCGCTTCTCCACCGCATCCAGCGAGCTGGACCGGGTTCTGGGTGGTGGTCTGGTGGATGGCTCGGTGGTGCTGATCGGTGGCGACCCCGGCATCGGCAAGTCGACCATTCTGTTGCAAACTTTGTGCAACCTCGCCAAGAGTATGCCGGCGCTGTATGTCACCGGTGAAGAATCCCAGCAGCAAGTGGCCATGCGTGCGCGGCGCCTGGGGTTGCCTCAGGATCAATTGCGGGTCATGACCGAAACCTGCATCGAAACCATCATTGCCACGGCCCGTCAGGAAAAGCCCAAGGTGATGGTGATCGACTCGATCCAGACGATATTTACCGAGCAATTGCAATCGGCACCGGGCGGTGTATCCCAGGTGCGCGAAAGCGCGGCGTTGCTGGTGCGTTATGCCAAACAGAGCGGCACGGCGATTTTCCTGGTGGGCCACGTCACCAAGGAAGGCGCGCTGGCTGGCCCTCGGGTGCTGGAGCACATGGTCGACACCGTGCTGTATTTCGAAGGTGAGTCCGACGGGCGCCTGCGTCTGCTGCGGGCGGTGAAGAACCGCTTCGGTGCAGTCAATGAACTGGGCGTTTTCGGCATGACCGACAAAGGTCTGAAAGAAGTCTCCAACCCGTCGGCGATTTTTCTGACCCGTGCCCAGGAAGAAGTCCCGGGCAGTGTGGTGATGGCAACATGGGAAGGCACACGGCCGATGCTGGTGGAGGTTCAGGCGCTGGTGGACGACAGTCACCTGGCCAACCCGCGTCGGGTCACGCTGGGGCTGGATCAAAACCGGCTGGCGATGTTGCTGGCTGTGCTGCACCGTCACGGTGGCATTCCGACCCACGATCAGGACGTGTTTCTCAACGTGGTCGGCGGGGTCAAGGTGCTGGAAACGGCGTCCGACCTGGCGTTGATGGCAGCGGTGATGTCCAGTTTGCGCAACCGGCCGTTGCCCCACGATCTGCTGGTGTTCGGTGAAGTCGGGCTTTCCGGTGAAGTGCGTCCGGTGCCGAGCGGTCAGGAGCGTTTGAAAGAAGCGGCCAAGCACGGCTTCAAACGAGCCATCGTGCCCAAGGGCAATGCGCCGAAGGAGGCGCCGGCGGGGTTGCAGGTCATTGCTGTGACCCGGTTGGAACAGGCACTCGACGCGCTGTTCGAGTAACTAACAGACGAAACACAAACCCTGTAGGAGTGAGCCTGCTCGCGATTTCGGTGTGTCAGCCAGCAGCAATGTGACTGTCAGATTGCAATCGCGAGCAGGCTCGCTCCTACAGGGGAATTCGATGATGGCTAGATTTCGATCAGGGCACCCAATTCTCGCTCCAGCTCCTGCGGATCAGCGAGGTTGAGCTCGATCAACCGCCGCAGGCACTCGATGGACTCCAGGCTGATGTGCCGGCAGACAAAGCCAAGCTGGCCATGGTCTTCGTGGGCCAGTTGCACATCCATGGCGATATCGACGTCATCGCCCAGATGAATGTCGACCAGAAAATCCTGCTGCGCATTGCCCAACCAGGGATCGGGTCGCTCGATCAGCAACCCCTTGAGCGACAGATCAATCAACTTCACCGACCAGATGGACTCTCCCTGACTCAGCTCGGTTCGGGCATCGAACGCAATACGTTTGAAGCGGCGACGTTCGGCAGGGTGTTCGCTCATGACGCGATCCTCGTAGATGTACGCTGACTATAGACCTGCATACTTCAAGGCGGCCAGCGCGTGCGGGTGTCCAGACCAATGTCGGGGTATGGTCTTTGTCGTCAGGAGAGCTAAACTCGATATGGTTGTCTTTCTTGTCCACTCTGGCTGGAATATCAAAATGAAAAATAACAATAGCCCGCTACGCCATTTGCCTTGGCTGGTGCTGGCAATCACAGGTGCGTGCGCCCTGGGTGTCGTGGCATTGCGCCGGGGCGAGGCAATCAACGCCTTGTGGATTGTGGTCGCTGCCGTGGCCATTTATCTGGTCGCCTATCGCTACTACAGTCTGTTCATCGCTAACAATGTCATGCAACTCGATGCACGACGGGCCACGCCTGCCGTGCTCAACAATGACGGTCTGGACTACGTGCCGACCAACAAACACATTCTCTTCGGTCACCACTTCGCGGCTATCGCCGGCGCGGGGCCGCTGGTTGGCCCGGTCTTGGCAGCGCAGATGGGCTACCTGCCCGGCACGCTGTGGCTGATCGCCGGCGTGGTGCTGGCCGGTGCCGTTCAGGACTTCATGGTCCTGTTCATGTCCACCCGCCGCAATGGCCGCTCCCTCGGCGACATGGTTCGCGAGGAAATGGGCCGCATCCCCGGCACTATTGCGCTGTTCGGCTGCTTCCTGATCATGATCATCATCCTCGCAGTGCTGGCGCTGATCGTGGTCAAAGCCCTGGCCGAGAGCCCGTGGGGTATTTTCACGGTGATGGCGACTATCCCGATCGCGATGTTCATGGGCATCTACATGCGCTACATCCGCCCCGGTCGCATCGGCGAGATCTCGGTGATCGGCGTGCTGTTGCTGCTCGGCTCGATCTGGCTCGGCGGGCAGATTGCCGCGGATCCGGTGTGGGCCAAGGCGTTCAGCTTCACCGGTGTGCAAATCACCTGGATGCTGATCGGCTATGGTTTTGTCGCGGCGGTGTTGCCGGTGTGGTTGATCCTGGCGCCCCGTGACTACCTGTCGACCTTCCTGAAAATCGGCACCATCGTGGCCCTGGCCATCGGCATTCTGATCACCATGCCCGAGCTGAAAATGCCGGCCCTGACCCAGTTCATCGACGGCACCGGCCCGGTGTGGAAGGGCGGGCTGTTCCCGTTCCTGTTCATCACCATCGCCTGTGGCGCGGTCTCGGGTTTCCACGCGCTGATCGCCTCCGGGACCACGCCGAAACTGCTGGATAACGAAACCAACGCCCGCTACATCGGTTACGGCGGCATGCTGATGGAATCCTTCGTGGCCATCATGGCCATGGTCGCCGC
The DNA here is from genome assembly GCF_019956375.1 of Pseudomonas sp. GL-R-19. Taxonomy (NCBI): domain Bacteria; kingdom Pseudomonadati; phylum Pseudomonadota; class Gammaproteobacteria; order Pseudomonadales; family Pseudomonadaceae; genus Pseudomonas; species Pseudomonas sp. GL-R-19. The sequence goes on from NZ_JAHBDJ010000005.1 coordinate 35,537, forward strand.
GTCGGTGATCGAACCGGGCGTGTACTTCGCCATGAACAGTCCGGCCGCGGTTGTCGGCGGGGATGTGGTGGCGGTAGCAACAGCGGTCAGCAACTGGGGCTTTGCCATCACACCGGAAGCCTTGCAAGCGGTGGCCCATGACATCGGTGAAATTACCATTCTGGCCCGCGCCGGTGGTGCACCAACCCTGGCGGTCGGTATCGCACAAATCCTGCACAGTGTTCTGCCGGGTGAAAACACCATGGCGTTCTGGTACCACTTCGCGATCCTGTTCGAAGCGCTGTTCATCCTGACTGCGGTCGACGCCGGTACCCGCGCCGGGCGTTTCATGCTCCAGGACTTGCTCGGTTCGTTCGTGCCGGCCCTGCGCCGCACCGAATCCTGGACCGCCAACCTGATCGCTACCGCCGGTTGTGTGACCATGTGGGGCTGGTTGCTGTATCAGGGCGTGATCGATCCGCTGGGCGGCATCAACACCTTGTGGCCGCTGTTCGGTATCTCCAACCAGATGCTGGCCGGTATCGCGCTGATGCTCGGCACCGTGGTGCTGATCAAGATGAAACGCCAGCGCTACATCTGGGTCACCTTGCTGCCGGCGGCATGGCTGCTGATTTGTACCACCACGGCGGGCTTCATCAAGCTGTTCGATGCCAACCCGGCGATCGGCTTCCTGTCGCTGGCCAAAAAATACAGCGATGCGCTGGCCAACGGTCAGATCCTCGCCCCGGCCAAGGACATCACCCAGATGCAGCACGTGATCTTCAACGCCTACACCAACGCAACGCTGACCGCGCTGTTCCTGTTCGTGGTGTTCAGCATCCTGTTCTATGCGCTCAAGGTCGGTATTTCCGCCTGGGGCAGCAAGGGGCGTACGGATAAGGAAGCGCCATTCCAGGCGCTGCCGGAAGCGTGATCGAGGATTTGCACCATGTTCAATGACCTGAGTCGCCTCGGTAAATACCTCGGTCAGGCCGCGCGCCTGATGGTCGGCATGCCCGACTACGACAACTACGTCGAGCATATGCAGAGCAAGCACCCGGACAAACCGGTGATGGACTACGAAGCGTTCTTTCGCGAGCGTCAGGAAGCCCGTTACGGTGGCAAGGGTGGACCGAAGTGCTGTTGATCTTGTAGGAGCGAGCTTGCTCGCGATGGACGTAAGGTTGACGCGTGTATTCAGAAAGCACGCGTTATCGTTGACGTCCATCGCGAGCAAGCTCGCTCCTACAGTTTTTTAAACGTAGGGGAGATTTTTGTTTTGCTCACACCCATCCCGGTCACAATCCTCAGCGGCTTCCTCGGTGCCGGCAAGACCACCCTGTTGCGCCATCTGCTCAAGGCCGAGCACGGCCTGAAAATCGCCGTCATCGAGAACGAATTCAGCGATGCCGGCATCGATACCCAGTTGTTGGGTGATGAGCCGGTGCAAGTGATGACGCTGTCCAACGGCTGCGTCTGCTGCACCATCCATACGGACCTGACCAAAGCGCTTTATCTGTTGCTGGAGCGTCTGGATCAGGGCGATATCGCCTTCGACCGCCTGGTGATCGAATGCACCGGCCTGGCCGATCCGGCGCCCGTGGCGCAAACCTTTTTCATCGACGAAGAGTTGCGCGAGCGCTATATCCTCGATGGCATCATCACGCTGGTCGACGCGGCACATGCCGACTTGCACCTGACCCAGACCATCGCCCAGGCGCAGATCGGTTTCGCCGACCGCTTGCTGGTGAGCAAGCGCGACCTGGTAGACGAGGCGACCTTCACCGCGTTAAGCGAGCGCCTGGCCCGCATCAACCGTCGTGCGCCGATCCGCGTGGTCGACCACGGCAAGATCGACCTGGCCGAGTTGCTCGATGTGCGCGGCTTCAACCTCAATGCCGATCTCGGCGGCGGCGTGAGCTTGCGCCCGGTCAGCCAGGCCCCGTCCATCGACCGCATTTCCAGCCTGGTGCTGCGTACCGACAAGCCGCTGGATATCGACAGGCTCAGCGAGTTCATGAACGAACTGCTGGAAGACCATGGCAAGCAACTGCTGCGCTACAAAGGTGTATTGAATATCCTCGGCGAATCGCGTCGCATGGTGTTTCAGGGTGTACTGAAGCTTTATGGTTTCGACTGGGATACAGAGTGGGCTGAAGATGAATCGCGTGAAAGCGTGATCGTGTTTATTGCTGATGATTTGCCGGAAGAGAAGATTCGTGAGGGGTTTGCACGGGTGGCGGCGGTCTGAAGCTTTATGGCGTTTGTGAGGACGCCATCGCGGGCTTGCCCGCGATGCGATCTAGCCGGCAGCACAATGTTCACGGGTTGTATTGAACAGAGTCTGTTCCAGATAATCCAGATGCCGGTTGAGCACAATTTCCGCCTTCGCAGCATCCCCTCGCTCCAGTGCATCCAGGATCTCCATGTGCACCTGCCACGCGCAATAATCCATCGACTGCGGATCAAACTGCGCAAGTGCCAACGAAGTCAGCGGCACCAGGCTGTCTAGAAAATGCGATAACGGTGCATTACCTGCCATTTCAGCCAATCGCAGGTGAAACTCTCCCGACAAACGGATCGTCCGACCACGCTCAGTGCATTGACGCTCGCTATCGACCAGCGTCCGCAGTTGCTTCAGGTCTTGCGCGCAGGGTCGCTGACAGGCCAGCCGCAACAGCATGATCTCGGCCAGACGCCGGGCATGCAGTGCCTGCCGGGTATGCTCTGCATCAAACTCGGCGATGCGGGGACGATGGTTGACTCGAAGAGTGATGATCTGCTGATGGGACAGTCGCGTCAGCACATCACGCATGTCGCTGCGCCTTGCACCGAACATCTGCGCCAGGCTTTCTTCCGTAAAGCGACTGGCCGAATGGATGCGCTGTTCGAGAATCGCATCGAGGACCCGCGAATACAGATCATCCACCGAAGGGCGGACGGGCAAGGTAGCGAGCGTTTGTGGCGAGGCGTAGCTGTTCATGGCCAATCTCCAGTTCGAAGAGGTTTCAACTGCCGAGGTTGTCTTCCGGGATGTTCAGTTCGATGCCCATGCGCTGGCCTTCGCGCAAAATGTGCCGACGCATCTCGGCGCTGGCCTGGGCGCTGTTCTTGCTGCGGATCGCCCGCACCACCGCTTCGTTTTCTTCAAGGCGTTCAGCCAGATGCTCCGGGGAGTTGCGCAACACTTCGGCGCTTTGCTTGAGGGCATTGCTGGTTTGCTGGACCACGCTCTGGAAGATCGGATTCGACGTCAGCGTGAACAGCTCTTCGTGGAAGGCGATGTAGGCGCTTACGCCGGCTTCACTGTCATTGGCCTCCAGGGCTTCGCGCATGTCCATCAGGGTCAGGCGCAGTTGCCCGACTTCCTTGCTGCTGATGGACTGCGCCACGAGGCCGACGATGAACGGTTCGAGGGTGTAACGCAGTTGCAGCACGTCCTCCAGGCTCGCTGCGGCCACTGCGCTTTCGTGGGACTGGCCATCGCTGAGACTGGCCTCGAGTACCACTACGCCTTTGCCCGGCATCGAGCGCACCAGGCCAAGGGTTTCCAGGACGATGACCGCCTCACGCAGGCTCGGGCGGCTGATACCCAGTTGTTCGGCCAGTTCGCGTTGCCCTGGCAGCATTTCGCCCGAGCGCCACTGACCGCGGGCCAAAGCGGCCCGAAGTTTTTCCACGACTGAAGTTACGACGGTTGACGAGGTAATCACTGTTCGCTCCATGAGCATCTAAAAGTGGTGAAGGTGTGCCGGCCAAGGCGAGGTCGGCACACCGTTGATTCAGAATTCCTGCTGATGCGCCGGTGCGACCGGTTTACGCGGCTGGAAGGTATAACCCGCCTGGCCGGAAAGTACCTTGTTCGCCCGCTGTACATCGATGTCCTTTTCCCACCGCGCGATGGCGACGGTCGCTACACAGTTGCCGATCAGGTTGGTCAGCGCCCGGCCGATGCCCATGAACCAGTCCACGGCCAGCACCAGCACCAGACCCACCACCGGAATGGCCGGAATGGCTGTCAGGGTGGCCGCCAGGATCACCAGCGCCGAGCCCGGAATGCCGTGTGCTCCTTTTGAGGTGATCAACGATACCAACAGAATGGTCAGCAAGTCGGTCATCGCCAGCGGCGTACCGGTGGCATTGGCGATGAACACAATGGCCAGGGTCAGGTAGATCGAGAAACCGTCGAGGTTGAACGAGTAACCGGTCGGTATCACCAACCCGACCGTCGAACTGCCGATGCCCAGATGCTCAAGCTTGCGCATGATTTGTGGCAGCACGGCATCGGAGGACGCGGTGCCCATGACGATCAACAGTTCTTCGCGCAGGTACTTGAGCAACGGCCACATCTTCAAGCCGGAGAGGCGCATCACCAGGCCGAGAATCAGGGCCACGAAGGCAGTACAGGTCAGGTAGAACAGGCCGACCAGGCTGCCCAGGTGTTGCAGCGAGTCCAGGCCATATTTGCTGGTGGTGAAGGCGATCGCGCCGAACACACCGATCGGCGCCAGGCGCACGATCATGCCCATGATGCGGAAAATCACGTGGCTGAGTTCATTGATCAGCCGCGAAATACCCGATGCCGCTTCTCCCACCAGATTCAGTGCACTGCCGAACAACACTGAAAACAGCAGGACCTGCAGGATATTGTTATCTGCAAAGGCACCGATCACCGATGTCGGAATCAGATCCATCAGGAACTGTGTGGTGGTGTGCATGTGCTGACCGCGCTGGGCAATGTCGCCCATGTCGGCTGCGGAAAGCTGCTCCAGGTGAATGTTCGCACCGCTACCGATGCCGGTGCTGAAGGCGAACACCAGGCCGATCACCAGGGCGATCGTGGTCAGCACTTCAAAGTAGATCACCGATTTGAGGCCGATGCGGCCGACCTTCTTCAGGTCGCCGGCACCGCTGATGCCGCTGACCACTACGCAAAACACAATCAGGCCGATGAGCATTTTGATCAGCTTGATAAAACCGTCACCGAGCGGTTTGAGCTGAGCGGAGTATTCGGGAAGGGTCAGCCCGCAGACGATGCCGAGCACCAGTCCGAGAACCACTTGGAGGAAGATTGAACGCGAGCACCATCTGAGCATGGGAGGAATCCTGGTCGGTGTCCTGGCTGCCGTGTGCGGGGCACATCAGATTCAGGACTTAATTATTGTGGTCTTACCGGTATGTCCAGTGCAGGCGCAGTGTAGGCGCTGTTTTTGGGTGTTCGCAAGCAAAAATTAGAAAATTGGCATTACCGGTCTGACCGGTGGCCAAAGCCACGTAGGAGCTGCCGAAGGCTGCGATCTTTTGATTTTGCTTTTTTGAGGATCAAAAGATCGCAGCCTTCGGCAGCTCCTACAGGTAAACGGTGTCAATTTTCGGGCGAAAAAAAACCGGCCAATCACTTGGCCGGTTTTTTATTGCAGCGGTTTAGCGGGGCTGATTAGGCGCCGTACACCGGCAGCTTCTTGCAGATGGCCTTGACCTTCTCACGAACGGCGTCGATCACCGCTTCGTTGTTCAGGTCGGCCAGGATGTCGCAGATCCAGCCGGCCAGTTCCTTGCACTCTGCTTCCTTGAAGCCGCGAGTGGTCACAGCCGGAGTGCCGAAGCGCAGGCCGGAGGTGACGAACGGGGAGCGTGGGTCGTTTGGCACGGAGTTCTTGTTCACGGTGATGAACGCTTTGCCCAGAGCGGCGTCGGCGTCTTTACCGGAGATTTCCTGCTTGATCAGCGACAGCAGGAACAGGTGGTTCTGAGTACCGCCCGACACCACGTCGAAACCGCGCTCGATGAACACGCCGGCCATGGCCTGGGCGTTTTTCACCACTTGTTGCTGGTAGGCCTTGAACTCAGGCTGCAGCGCTTCCTTGAAGCAGATCGCCTTGGCAGCGATCACGTGCTCCAGCGGGCCACCCTGGGCGCCCGGGAATACTGCGGAGTTCAGCTTCTTCTCGATGTCGGCGTTGGCGCGAGCCAGAATCAGGCCGCCACGTGGACCGCGCAGGGTCTTGTGGGTGGTGGTGGTCACGACGTCAGCGAATGGAACCGGGTTCGGGTAGACGCCAGCAGCGACCAGACCAGCCACGTGAGCCATGTCGACGAACAGGTAGGCACCGACTTTGTCAGCGATTGCACGGAAACGCGGGAAGTCGAGGATCTGCGAGTAGGCAGAGAAACCGGCCACGATCATTTTTGGCTTGTGCTCGACAGCCAGGCGCTCGACTTCGTCGTAGTCGATCAGGCCGTTGGCATCGATGCCGTACTGGATGGCGTTGTACAGCTTGCCGGAAGACGAAACGCTGGCACCGTGGGTCAGGTGACCACCGTGGGCCAGGCTCATGCCCAGGATGGTGTCGCCAGCAGACAGCAGGGCCAGGTAAACGGCGCTGTTGGCTTGCGAACCGGCGTGCGGCTGAACGTTGGCGTAGTCGGCACCGAACAGCTCTTTGGCGCGGTCGATGGCCAGTTGCTCAACCACGTCGACGTACTCGCAACCGCCGTAGTAGCGCTTGCCCGGGTAGCCTTCGGCGTACTTGTTGGTCAGTACCGAGCCTTGAGCTTCCATCACCGCTGGGCTGGTGTAGTTTTCCGAAGCGATCAGCTCGATGTGTTCTTCCTGGCGCTGAGCTTCTTGCTCCATGGCGGCAAAAAGGTCGGCGTCGTACTTGGCAATAGTCAAATCACGGCTGAACATGGCGGTCCTCAAGGATCGGGGGCGGAAAAGGGGGGCATTCTAACCCAATGGGTTTTAGATGGCATATGAAACGGCATCATGTCGCAGACAAGTGGTGTTCATGCATGGATAGATGGTGTTTGTGCCGGCCTCAAAAGATCGCAGCCTGCGGCAGCTCCTACCCTGATCGGGGTAGCCGCCAGATTCTGTGACCGACATCAATCCCTGTAAGAGCTGCCGCAGGCTGCGATCTTTTCGGCAACACCACAAAACTTCAGTCGAACATGAAGAGGGCGTCGTTGCTGAACTGCGCCTCAAACCGGCTCGCCGGCATCGGCCGTCCGAACAGATAGCCCTGCACTTCATCGCAACCATGCTCACGCAGGAAGTCCAACTGCTCATGGGTTTCCACGCCTTCTGCGATCACCGCCAGGTTCAGGCTGTGGGCCATGGCAATGATCGCCCGGGCGATCTGCGCATCCTGCTCACCCGACGGCAGGCCGTCGACGAAGGTGCGGTCGATCTTCAGTACGTCGATCGGGAACTGTTTGAGGTAGTTGAGCGATGAGTAACCGGTGCCAAAGTCATCCACCGCGATGCTCAGCCCAAGGTTTTTCAGCCCGGCGAGGATCTGCATCGCCTCGCTGACTTCGCGCATCAGGATACTTTCGGTCAGTTCCAGCTCCAGGCACGCCGGTGGCAGGCCGGTTTCCTTGAGGATGGTGGCGATTCGCGTGCCGAGCTGGCCATCGGAGAACTGCCGCGCCGAGATGTTCACCGACACCTTTGGCACCCGTACCCTGGCCCGATGCCAGGCATTGAGTTGGCGGCAGGCTTCGCTGATCACCCAGTCGCCGACATCCACCACCAGCCCGAGTTCTTCGAGCACTGGAATGAAATCCCCCGGCGGCACCAGCCCGCGGCGTGGATGGCGCCAGCGCAGTAGCGCCTCGGCACCGGTCAGGCGCTTGCCGTCACCGCTGAATTGCGGCTGGTAATACAGCACGAATTCGTTCTGTTCCAGGGCATGGCGCAAGTCGCTTTCCAGTTCCAGTCGCTCAAGGGCGCTGGCATTCATGTCCGCCTGATAGAACTGGAAGTTGTTCTTGCCGCGCTCCTTGGCGTGGTACATCGCCGTGTCGGCATTCTTCATCAGCTGGCTGAGTTCGTTGCCATCCTGCGGGCTCAGGGCGATGCCGATACTGGCCGTGACGAAGAATTCGCGGCCTTCGAGCACGAACGGTTTCACCAGGCTGGCGAGAATCTGCTCGGCCACATGAATCGCCCGGTTCAGGGCGATTTCACGGTTGGCTCGTGGTTGCAGGAGCAGGGTGAATTCGTCGCCGCCCATGCGTGCCACGGTGTCATCATCGTCGACGCAACCGAGCAGGCGCGTGGCCATCTCCTTGAGCATGCGGTCGCCAGCGGCGTGGCCGAGGGAGTCGTTGATCGGCTTGAAACGGTCGAGATCGAGGAACATCAGCACCACCCACGACTTCTGCCGATCGGCCGATTGCAACGCCGTGTGCAGGCGATCCTGGAACAGCGATCGGTTGGGCAGGTGGGTCAGGGCGTCGTAGTAGGCAAGGCGGTGAATCCGCTGCTCGCTGGCCTTGCGCTCGCTGATGTCGCTGAAGAAGCACACATAGCTGGCCAGGTCGCCTTCGTCGTCAAGTACGGCGGTAATCCCGACCCAGGCCGGGTAGTGCTCGCCGTTGCGACGCTTGAGCCAGACTTCGCCTTCCCAGGTGCTGTGCTGGCCCAATTGCTTGAGCACATAACGCAGATGGGATTCCTGTTGCTCGTCGACGGTCAGCATGTTCGGCAACTGGTCGAGGACCTGCTCCACGGCATAACCGCTGACACGGCTGAAGGCCTCGTTGGCCTGGACGATGTAGCCGGCCGGGTCGGTAATCAGGATCGCCGAGGTCGAGTGTTCGAATACCGTGGCGGCCATGCGCAAGTCTTTTTCGGCCCGGCGTTGCTGGCTGATGTCGCGGCCGACGCCGAGCACGCCTTCGAACGTACCGTGTTCGTCCCAGACCAATACCAGGCGCAATTCGATCGGGATCTTGCGCCCGTCGGCCCGCAGGCAATCGAACAGGAACAGTTGGGTTTGCACCTGGCTGCGCAGCAGCGCCAGTTGGTCCGGCTGATCCAGCGCTTTGCTGACCCGGTCCATCAGGTGGTAGATGCCGGTCAGTTGTTGCGGGTTGGCGATGGTCGATTGCCAGCCGTTCTGAAAAATCCACTCGGCGTCGTAACCCAGCACCGCTTGCACCGAAGGGCTGACGTAATTGAGGTTCAGACGACTGTCGGTGGAGAAGATCACATCGCTGATGCTTTCGGCGAGCATCCGGTAGCGCTGTTCGCTGTCGCGCAGGGATTCACTGGCTTCAAGCTGGTCGGTGATGTCCTTGGCCACGCCGATGATCCGCGTGACCTGATCGTCCTTGTCCCGCGCCAGTGCCTGCTCGCGAATCTCGAAGCGTCGCCACTGACCGTCCCGATGGCGGAAGCGTAACTGGCACTGCATCAGTTGGCGATAACCGGCCTGGCGCTGGACCTGGCGGGAGCGATGGTAATAGTCGGCGTCTTCGGGGTGCAGGAGGATTTCCCAGAAGTATTCGCCCATCTGGTGCAGTTCGGTGCGGTTGTAACCCAGTGTCTGGCCCAGATGATGGTTGCTGTAGATCATGCGCTGGCTGAAAACATGCTGCACATACAGGTGATCCGGTACGGTGCGCACCACGTCCGACCAAAACCCTTCGCGCTCCTGCAGTGACAATTCGATGAGCTTGCGGCTGGTGATGTCGGTGATGCTCAGGATCACCGCGTTATAGTCGTCCTGGGTTTGCGGCAGGCGCAGCACCAGCCATAGATGCTGGTCGCGACCGCTGGCATCCTGCAGTTTGATTTCCAGCTCAAGCAGTTGCTGCTGGTTGAGCATCGCGTCGAGCACCTGGTTGCCGATGGCGGTGCCGTCCTGCGGATGGCCGTCGATCAGCAGTTTCCAGGCTTTGTCGGCGCTATCGACATTAAGCAGTTGCAGCGCGACCTGGTTGACCTCGGTGATCCGCAGTTCCTTGAGCAGTTGCCGGCGTTGTTCGGGGATCGCCAGCCACGCTTGCAGTTGCTCGCTGCCCTGCAGTTGTGCCTTGTCGAAAAAGACCTTGAGCCCGGACATGTCGAGGACACACAAAGCCACGCCGGTGCCTTCGAAAATGTCCTGATAACGCCGGCGGCCTTCACTCAATTGGCGCTGACGCCGGCGCATGTTCAGCAAGGCGATGAACGGCAGCATGGAAAACGCCAGGCCCAGCAGACATTTGCCAATGAACGCCGGCAGCAGCTCTTCCAGCACGCGCTGGCGGTCGAACAAGCCGCGCAGTTGCCAATCGCTGCTGCTCAGCGCAACGGTCAGCACGCTATTGGCGACATCGTCCTCGGTCAGCGTGCCCGGATTGGCCGAGGGCAGCGCATCGTCGCGGCTGATGATCTGATGATTGATGCGGTTCTCCACCAGCCACAATGGGCGGCTGCCTGCCTCGCTTTGCTTGGTCAAGGACGAAAAGAAGGTGGGGGGCAGGCGCAAGACCCAATAGCCTCGGGAACTTCCGCTGGCCTGATGCAACAATAAATGCACCACGGAGCCGTCGGTGGCGTTGCTGAAGTAGTGCGTCTGGGCGTGGCTGCGGCGTATCAGTTCACCCAGGTAGCCGCTTTCATCGCTGTCGGGAGCGCTGTCACTGATGACTCTTCCCGAGGGGGTGAGCAACGCCAGGCTGCGCAGTTCCGGCAGCGACTGTTGCAGCTTGCGCAGCAGGGTTTGCAGTTCATCGGCGCCTTGCGGTTGCTCGACGATCGGCAACAGGTTGAGGGCGATCTGCGCGTTGAGCGCCATGTTCAGGCTGACCTGCGCGGCCAGATCGGCGGTGTAGTCGATGGTGTACTGACGCTGGTTCTTCTGGGTTTCCCGCAACTGGTCGAGCAACTGCCAGAACAGCAGGGCCAGCAGTAATAATGCGAGTGTCGCCAAGGTGCCCTTCAAGGTCCCGCGCAGGGGAGAGCCGGGCGCTGTGGCCGACGCGCTGGAAGTCAGAGGCGGAGGGACTTTGGACAAGCTGTAATCCTGCGGTTTGGCTGGACTGGCGCGACGTGCACTATAAGCCGGACGCCCGAAGGGCGGCTAGCATGCCTTGAGTTGTGGCGAAGTGCCAGCCCCTGCCCGTCGGCTGGACTGCCATCTGTCATTCAGGTAGCTTTGCCGGTTACGCGGGAGCGTTCCAGCTCCTAGACTCAGACTTTTTCAGCGCGCACGTATTGATAGCCTCAAGCGAGCGACGCGCACGGTCTGGCCGGGCATTGCCTGCGCTCCAATCATTCATCAGTCACTGACCCTAGGTTCTCCATGGCTCAATACGTATTCACCATGCATCGGCTGGGCAAAGTTGTTCCGCCGAAGCGGGAAATCCTGAAAAACATTTCTCTGTCTTTCTTCCCCGGCGCCAAGATCGGCGTGCTCGGTCTCAACGGTTCGGGTAAGTCCACGCTGCTGAAAATCATGGCCGGCGTCGACACCGAGTTCGAGGGTGAAGCCCGTCCGATGCCGGAGCTGAACATCGGTTATCTGCCGCAAGAGCCGATCCTGGACCCGACCAAAACCGTGCGTGAAGTGGTCGAGGAAGCGGTCAGCGTGATCAAGAATGCCCAGGCGCGCCTGGATGAGGTCTACGCGGCTTACGCTGAAGAAGACGCTGACTTCGACAAACTGGCGGCCGAACAGGCCAAGCTCGAAGCGATCCTGCAAGCCAGCGACGGTCACAACCTGGAGCGCCAGCTGGAAGTCGCCGCCGACGCGTTGCGTCTGCCGGCCTGGGATGCCAAGGTCGAAGTTCTGTCCGGTGGTGAAAAGCGTCGTGTAGCCCTGTGCCGCCTGCTGCTGTCCGCCCCGGACATGCTGCTGCTCGACGAACCGACCAACCACCTGGACGCCGATTCCGTCGCCTGGCTTGAGCACTTCCTGCACGACTTCCCGGGCACCGTGGTAGCGATCACGCACGACCGTTACTTCCTGGACAACGTTGCCGGCTGGATTCTGGAACTGGACCGCGGCGCGGGCATTCCTTACGAGGGCAACTATTCGGGTTGGCTGGAAGCCAAGTCCGATCGTCTGGCTGCAGAATCCAAGCAGCAGTCGGCCCACGAAAAAGCCATGAAGGAAGAACTGGAGTGGGTGCGCAAAGGCGCCAAGGCCCGCCAGTCGAAATCCAAGGCACGTCTGCAACGCTTCGAAGAAATGCAATCCCAGGAATTCCAGAAGCGCAGCGAAACCAACGAGATCTACATCCCGGCCGGTCCGCGCCTGGGCGACAAGGTCATCGAATTCAAGAACGTCACCAAGGGCTACGGCGATCGCGTGCTGATCGACAACCTGTCGTTCTCTATGCCTAAAGGCGCCATCGTCGGTGTGATCGGCGGTAACGGTGCCGGTAAGTCGACCCTGTTCCGCATGTTGATGGGCAAGGAAACGCCGGATTCGGGCAGCATCGAAGTCGGCGAAACCGTGCAGCTGGCTTGTGTGGATCAGAGCCGCGAGGATCTGGACGGCAGCAAGACCGTGTTCCAGCAGATCTCCGACGGTTCCGACCAGATCCGCATCGGCAACTACGAGATCCCGTCGCGTACCTACGTCGGTCGCTTCAACTTCAAGGGCGGCGACCAGCAGAAATTCGTCAAGGACCTGTCCGGTGGTGAGCGCGGTCGCTTGCACCTGGCCCTGACCCTGAAAGAGGGCGGCAACGTCCTGCTGCTCGACGAACCGTCCAACGACCTCGACGTCGAAACCCTGCGTTCCCTGGAAGAAGCCCTGCTGGACTTCCCGGGCGCCGCCATTGTGATCTCTCACGATCGGTGGTTCCTTGACCGCGTCGCGACTCACATCCTGGCGTATGAAGACGACTCGCAAGCGGTGTTCTTCGAAGGTAACTACAGCGAATACGAAGCCGATCGTAAAAAGCGTCTCGGCGAAGCAGCTGCCCAGCCGCATCGTGTACGGCACAAGAAACTGGCCTGATTTCGGGTTGGTAGCATAAGAGAGCGGAGCCCCTCGGGCTCCGTTTTTTTATGCATGTTTTTCAGTGATACCGTGGCGCATTCATCGCGAGCAGGCTCGCTCCCACAGGGTTTTGTGGAGGCCAAAAATCCCGATTCAGCACAGTTCCCTTGTGGGAGCGAGCCTGCTCGCGAAGGCGGTGTTTCTAATGGTGCAAGACTTGAATTGTGAATCCCCATTCAGGTGCAGAAACACTCAAAAAACCGGGTTAATTTATATTCTGTGCACCATTTAATTTCATAAATGCGACATTTTGCTCTGTTCCTGTGCGCAAGTCGTTTGTTACAGTCCGGCTCAATCTCCTACAACGACAATCAATCTGCCGAGACTTTTCCATGATCGAATCCGTCGAATCCTTCCTTGCTCGCCTGAAAAAACGCGACCCGGATCAACCCGAATTCCACCAGGCCGTGGAAGAAGTACTACGCAGTCTGTGGTCGTTTCTCGAGGCCAATCCGCATTACCTGACCTCGGGCATTCTGGAACGCATCTGCGAACCGGAGCGGGCGCTGGTGTTTCGCGTGTCGTGGGTCGACGATCGGGGCAAAGTCCAGGTCAATCGCGGGTTCCGCATCCAGATGAACAGCGCGATCGGCCCGTACAAGGGCGGTCTGCGTTTCCACCCGTCGGTGAACATGGGCGTCTTGAAATTCCTCGCCTTCGAACAGACCTTCAAAAACTCCCTGACTTCATTGCCCATGGGCGGTGGCAAGGGTGGTTCGGACTTCGACCCCAAAGGCAAAAGCGACGCGGAAGTCATGCGCTTCTGCCAGGCCTTCATGAGCGAGTTGTATCGCCACATTGGTGCGGACGTTGACGTGCCAGCCGGGGACATCGGCGTCGGTGCGCGGGAAATCGGTTTCCTGTTCGGCCAGTACAAGCGCTTGAGCAACCAGTTCACCAGCGTGCTGACAGGCAAAGGCCCAAGCTACGGAGGCAGCTTGATTCGCCCGCAAGCTACCGGTTTCGGTTGCGTGTACTTCGCCGAAGAAATGCTCAAGCGCCGTGGCCTGGCGGTCGAGGGCAAGCGCGTGGCGATTTCCGGTTCGGGTAACGTCGCGCAGTACGCCGCGCGCAAGGTCATGGATCTGGGTGGCAAAGTGATTTCGCTGTCCGACTCCGAAGGCACGTTGTACTGCGAAAGCGGTTTGACCGAAGAGCAATGGCTGGCCGTACTGGAGCTGAAAAACGTACAGCGCGGGCGCATCCGTGAACTGGCTGGCCGTTTTGGCCTGGAGTTCCGCACCGGTCAGCTGCCATGGAGCCTGAGCTGCGATATCGCGCTGCCGTGCGCGACGCAAAACGAACTGGATGTCGAAGCCGCTCGCACCTTGCTGCGCAACGGCTGCATCTGTGTGGCCGAAGGCGCGAACATGCCGACCACCCTCGAGGCGGTGGACCTGTTCATCGAGGCCGACATTCTGTTCGCACCGGGCAAGGCGTCCAACGCCGGCGGCGTGGCGGTGAGCGGGCTGGAAATGTCGCAGAACGCCATGCGCCTGGCGTGGACCGGTGGCGAAGTGGACAGCAAGCTGCACGCGATCATGCAGTCGATTCACCACGCTTGCGTGCACTACGGCGAAGAGGACGGTCGGGTCAATTACGTCAAGGGTGCGAACATCGCCGGCTTCGTGAAGGTCGCCGATGCCATGCTGGCCCAAGGCGTCGTTTAAGTCGGTTCGATGCGAATCACTTCAATCATTTGATCCCCGGCGGGGCGCTGCCACAGTACTTCGTCGTTGAGTTGTGCGCCGAGCAGTGCCCGGCCCAGCGGTGAGCCCCAATTGATCAGGCCGTGGGCGGCATCGGCCTGATCTTCGCCCACCAGTTGTACCCGGCGCTCGGTGGCGTGTTCATCGGCGTAGGTCACCCAACTGCCGATTTGCACTTTCTGGGTCGAGGTCGCGGCGGGTACCACCTGAGCGCTGCCCAGGCGCTGTTTGAAATAACGCAGATCACGTTCGAGATCGGCCAGGCGCTGTTTGTCCGCCTGCTCACCTTTTGCCGATTGCTCGGCATGCAGGGTTTGCAGTTCGGCGACTTTGCCCTGCAACAGCTTCAGGCCTTGCGGCGTGACGTAATTGGGCTGCGCGCTGACTTGCCGTTCGACGGGCTGATCGGCTTGCGCGGTAGCGTTATCTTCATTGACGAAGGCACGGCTCATGGAGTTCTCCCGGTATAGGGTTTGGGTCATGGTCGCAGGCATCTGGTTTCACTGGATGTCTGAAAGCGACTTACGGCGAGCGATAGGCCCGGGCGGCATCCTGATTTTCTGTTGCTGTCAGGCCTTGTCCCATTCTTCCTGATGACTGTTGCGCTCATCCGCCGCGGTCCACGACCACGCAACGCCGCATCTCGGAACCCCGGCCCCCTACGGTCTATAAGGAAAGTCTAGAAGCTGGCTCGCGAGGATGGTGTGCGCAGGCAGTGAAAAATCCATTCAACATCGCGTACTCCTGTAGGAGCGAGCTTGCTCGCGATGGCGGTGTGTCAGTCAATATCGATGTCGACGGTTGATCCGCTATCGCGAGCAGGCTCGCTCCCACAGGGAATTGCGGTGCGTTCGGGTCAGTAGTGATACCACTTCAGCTCAAGCATCACTTCGTTCTCGGCCGTCGCCAAATGGCTGAACTCACGCTGGGCGCTCAAGCGCAGACCGAGATTGCGGGATATTTCCCATTGTTGATTCAGGCTCAGACTACGACGCATTTCGCCATTGGTGAAGAAATCGCCCTTGGCTTCCAGGCTCAAGTTGCCCAGCGGGTTTTTCCACAGCACACCACTGTTGAAGCCAGCGGCCGGGGCAATGAAAGTGGCGAAGTCGTTGTTGTGCTCGATACGCGCGGTGCCCAGGGCAAAGCCGAGCAGGTCATCGCCCAGTTGCCAGGTGCCACCGCCACCACCGTTGACGTGGCTGACCAGGGTTTGGTCATCATGCTTGCCCGGCACCCGCTCCAGACCACCGGTGACTTGCCATGACAGCGGTTGCAGCAACTCGTTACGCGGGGTCAGGGAACGAATGGTCGCCAGGTCCAGTCGCTGCACTTGCCAGTCATTGCCTTCGTACTGGCGCAGTTTCAGTTGCAGGATTTCGATCTGCGCGCCAAGGGGGAAGCTTTCGTTGTTGTCATTGAGGTCGTGATAAGCCATGCGCAAGCCGTATTCACCAAAGGCTTTATCGCCACGGGTGCCAAGGCCGAGCTGCCAGGTACGGGACTCGTGACCGTCTTCAGGCAGGCCGGGTTGCGGGATATCCAGCTCAGGCGCCGGGTTCTGGTTGATTGCCCGCAGCAGTTCGAAGCTACGCTGGGCGCGCGCCGGGTCGCGCTCCTGGCCATTGGCGCGGTAACGCTCCAGACGATAGGCCGCATCGATGATCAGCGCCTGGCGGTCGCGGGGTTGAGCCTTGAAGGCCGGATCTTGCAATTGTTTCTGATCGGCGCTGACTTTCAGCACCCATTGCTGCTCTTCAGGGTTCAAGGGCTCGGCACGACTGAGCAACTCGCGTTCCCGGGACGGACGATACTGAATGGATTCCACCAGCCCGGCATTTTTCACGGCTTTGACAGTGTCGGTGGGGATGGCCGTGAGCGGGAATTGTTCGGTCAGGCGCAAGCTCGGGCGGGCCACTTGCAGCAGTTCCAGCAAACGGTATGAGCAGTTTTCGTCGAAGAAGAAATAGTCGAACTTGATCTGCTTCAGCTCCCAGACGTGCTCGACCATGCGCGCGGTTTCCTGTTGGGTCAGGTTCAGCCGGTATTCCCACAGGTCACGGTTTTCCAGACTGCGGTATTCCGAGAGCTTTTCCTGATAGGGCACCAGCGCGAACAGGCCGGGATAGCCGCCCATCAAGCCTTTCCAGGCATAGAGGATGCTGTTGTCCGAGCCCTCGATGTAGGCGCCGAAGTTGATCGCGTAACTGAGCAGCGAAGTCTTGTCGCTCTTCACTTCGGCCTGGTCGATGCGCAGCAGGGTGTGGCCAAACATCGAGGACGGACTGTTCAGGTACGCCGCCGGGAAGATCATCACCGCACTGTCGGGCGAGACGTCCTTGAACCATTGCTTGAACCCGGCGCAATCCGGTGTCGGCAGGCCGGTCAGGCCGAGCTGCTCTTTGAGCCAGCGGGTGCGGGCCGGGTAGACGCATTGTGCGTGCTGTTCACCGGTACTGGCCGGGGCGTACAAGGCTTGTACGGTAGCCGCCAATTCATGGTCCGGGTGTTCATTGCCATCGGCGGCGAGGAAGAATTTCGGGTCGCTGACATAGCTGCGCCAACCACCGAGCTTGGCGGTTTCGTAATGGCCCAGGGATATCCAGAAAGGGTCGTTGGCCAGTTGCTGCAAACGTTGAGGATCGATGTGCGGCGCGGCGGACAGCGGGGCGCAGGTACACAGCGCCAGCCAGGCAAGGCGTTTGAGCATAGATGGCAACTTAACTCGAAAAAAACAAAACCCGCTTCCCGAAAGAAGCGGGGCGGGTCGAGCTTAAGCTTGAGTCGCGTACTTGGCCAGACGAGGGTCGGCTTTGAGCACGGCCAGGGTATTGGTATGCACGTCTTCGGCAGTCACGTCAGCCTTGCTGAAGATCTGCTGGAAGTGCTCGTGAGTGACGGCGGCGAAGTGCGCACGGTCTTCCGGCGCTACGCCCAGTACCACGGCATAGGTGGTCAGCGCTTCGCCCTGGCCTTTGGCCATGTCTTCGGACAGCTCGTTCATCATGCCATTCATGGCAAACCAGGATTTGCCGCCATAGGTCAGCGACGCGTTGGTTGCGCAACCGTTGGTACCGGAGGTCATGCCGAAGGTTGCGTTGCCGGAGGTGCCGTTGGTGGTGGATGCCAGGAAGTGAGCCGGAGTACCACGCTGGCCTTCGAACAGCATGTTGCCCCAGCCGCAATCCGGGCCGCCTGGCGCCTGAGCCATGGCGTTGATGGATACAGCAGTGAAGAGAGTACCGAGAAGAATCCGTTTCATAGCTTTGTTCTCTTTATGTGCGTACCGATGGACAAGTGGGCCGGTCATTAGTCCAGCCGCGCAGTCTGGAGTTTAGGCACGATCACGGGGTTCCGTTTTTTTTTGCAAAACATTCATGAGAACCGGCGGCGCAAGCCCGGCCCGCCTGGGGTTGGCGGATTGACGATGCACAGGCCTGCGGCGCTTCTTGCCAGTCGGGCATGGGCGGCGCCAGAATGCTGTCATCTGCCCCGCCTGATTGTTAAGGAAGCCCGATGCCTGATCCTGTTGCTGCCAGCTTGCGTCTAGCGCCCGAAGCGCTGACCCGTCCGTTTTCCGCTGAACAGTTCAGCTTCTCTACCACCAATGATCTGGAGCCCTTTCGCGGTGTGCTTGGCCAGGAACGTGCGGTCGAAGCCTTGCAGTTCGGTGTGGCCATGCCACGCCCCGGTTACAACGTATTCGTCATGGGCGAACCCGGCACTGGCCGGTTCTCGTTCGTCAAACGCTATCTCAAGGCCGAAGGCAAGCGCCTGCAGACTCCGGCGGACTGGGTCTACGTCAACAATTTCGATGAGCCGCGCGAGCCGCGTGCACTGGAGCTGCCATCGGGCAGCGCCGGTGCCTTCATCGGTGACATCAACGGCTTGATCGACAACCTGCTGGCGACGTTTCCGGCAGTCTTCGAGCATCCGTCCTACCAGCAGAAAAAAAGCAGCATCGACCGCGCCTTCAACCAGCGCTATGACAAGGCCCTGGACATCATCGAGCGTCTGGCGCTGGAAAAGGACGTCGCGCTGTACCGCGACGCCAGCAATATTGCATTTACCCCGATGGGCGACGGCAAGGCGTTGGACGAAGCTGAATTCGCCCAGTTGCCGGAAGCCGAACGCGAGCGCTTCCACGAGGATATTTCGGTACTGGAGGAGCGCCTGAACGAAGAGCTCGCCAGCCTGCCGCAATGGAAGCGCGAGTCGAGTAATCAACTGCGTCACCTCAACGAAGAAACCATCACCCTGGCCTTGCAGCCGTTGTTGTCGCCGTTGTCGGAGAAGTACGCCGAGAACGCCGCGGTGTGCGGTTATCTGCAAGCGATGCAGGTGTATTTGCTCAAGACTGTGGTCGAACAGCTGGTAGACGACAGCAAAATCGATGCCGTCGCCCGCAAGTTGCTGGAAGAGCAATACGCGCCGAGCCTGGTGGTCGGTCATGCGGCCAGCGGCGGTGCGCCGGTGGTGTTCGAGCCGCACCCGACCTACGAAAACCTCTTCGGTCGCATTGAATACAGCACCGATCAGGGCGCGCTGTACACCACCTACCGCCAACTGCGGCCGGGTGCCTTGCACCGGGCCAATGGCGGTTTCCTGATCCTTGAAGCGGACAAGATGCTCAGCGAACCGTTCGTGTGGGATGCGCTCAAACGCGCCCTGCAATCGCGCAAGCTGAAAATGGAATCGCCGCTGGGTGAGCTGGGCCGTCTGGCCACCGTGACCCTGACACCGCAACACATTCCGTTGCAGGTCAAGGTCGTCATCATCGGTGCCCGTCAGCTGTATTACACGCTGCAAGACCTCGATCCGGACTTCCAGGAAATGTTCCGCGTCCTGGTGGATTTCGACGAAGACATCCCGATGGTCGACGAGAGCCTGGAGCAGTTCGCCCAGTTGCTCAAAACCCGTACTTCAGAAGAAGGCATGGCGCCGCTGACCGCCGATGCGGTGGCGCGCCTGGCGACTTACAGTGCGCGTCTGGCCGAGCACCAGGGGCGCTTGTCGGCGCGTATCGGTGACTTGTTCCAACTGGTCAGCGAGGCGGATTTCATCCGCCATCTGGCCGGCGATGAAATGACCGACGCCGGGCACATTGAACGGGCACTCAAAGCCAAGGCCACGCGGACCGGGCGGGTTTCGGCGCGGATTCTCGACGACATGCTGGCCGGGATCATCCTGATCGACACTGCGGGCGCGGCGGTCGGCAAGTGCAACGGCCTGACCGTGCTGGAAGTCGGCGATTCGGCCTTTGGTATTCCGGCGCGGATTTCCGCTACGGTGTACCCGGGCGGCAGCGGCATTGTCGACATCGAGCGCGAGGTCAACCTCGGCCAGCCGATCCACTCCAAAGGCGTGATGATCCTTACCGGTTATCTGGGCAGTCGTTACGCCCAGGAGTTTCCGCTGGCGATTTCCGCGAGTATCGCCCTGGAGCAATCCTACGGTTATGTCGATGGCGACAGTGCTTCCCTGGGCGAGGCCTGCACCCTGATCTCGGCTTTGTCGAAAACCCCGCTCAAGCAGTGCTTTGCCATCACAGGTTCCATCAACCAGTTCGGCGAAGTGCAGGCGGTCGGTGGAGTCAACGAGAAGATCGAGGGCTTCTTCCGTCTGTGCGAGGCCCGCGGGTTGACCGGCGAGCAGGGGGCAATCATTCCTCACGCCAACGTCGCCACGCTGATGCTCGACGAGAAGGTGCTGGCGGCGGTACGTGCGGGGCAATTCCATGTCTACGCGGTCCGTCAGGCCGACGAAGCCTTGAGTTTGCTGGTTGGCGAGCCAGCCGGCGAGCCGGACGAGAATGGCGAATTCCCTGAAGGCAGCGTGAACGCGCGGGTCGTGGAGCGTCTGCGGGTTATCGCGGAAATGATCAGTGACGATGATCTGAAAGAGACCGAGAAGGAGTTGGCGCTAGAGGCTTTGGCGCAAACCAAACCGGCTTGATATCTGTTTGAGTCTGGCTCGCCTCGGTACTGTGGGAGCGAGCCTGCTCGCGATGAGGGACTGACATTCAACTCATGTGTTGGCTGAAGGTCCGCTATCGCGAGCAGGCTCTCTCCCACATTTTGTTTGGGGTGAATGGTAAAAAAGCGTCGTCAGAATGACGTCAATATTCGTGCTGTGACCATTCGGCGCCTTTCGGTCTTGCCTCGGCCTGCAAGCCAGACTTTTCTTCTATTCTCAGCTCAGGGATGTCGACAGTAATCACAGGATCGAAACAGCCTTCACATGGGGGCTGAATACCGGATCTACCGAGGGTCGCCGCCATGTCGCGCAACCTCTGCCTCACCCGTCAATGCCTGGGCCTTGAGACCCGTATCGAATGTGCCATCCGTCCGTTGGCGGGAGATACGGGCATGTGGACTCTGCTGTTCGCCGCCGGAATGGCCGGTGAACAACCTTCTGCCATCAAGGCCCAAGGCCCGTTTCACGGTCCGTTCGTCGCTGAATCAATCCTCGACACCATCGTTGAAAGCCTGACCTTGCACGGCTACGAGTTGGCCGACGATCCGCAAATCTGGTGCCTGCACCTGCAAGCCCAACTGCGGGAAATCAACGGTGGTCGCTGCCGAAACATGGGCGGCTTCGAGTTTCACCCCGAGCACTGATTCGCACTATTGATCAAGGCGCGTCATGTCGGCCTTGTCGAGTTTAACCTCGAAACCATACTGCACGGTGGCGAGGTCAGTGCGCTGATAGGTTTCCAGGCGCGTAGGCTGTCCGTAGAAGTAATGCACGGCAAACTGTGCCGGCCCTTGTGCGCCCGAACCATGGCTGACCGATAGAATCTCCTTCAAGTAATTGCCGGTGTCGTCCTTGGCGAAAAAACTCCAGTCCTGGGCGGGAAACTTCTTCAAGTCAACCACCAGAGCATTGGCTTTAAGCTCTAGGCCTTTGGGTAGTTGGCGGGCATCGACGGTTCTTTGCTCGACGGTGGCCAGGAACAGCGGCATCGAGCCCACCGCATAGGCCGGCGTTTGCGCAAACAGATTCAGATCGTAGGTAATGGTGCCGCGCAGGGGATCGATCTGGTAGGCCTCGGGCGGCAACTCGATCGGCTCGTCGCGTTTGCCACTCGCGTCTTCGGTAAAGAAACTCACCGGACTTTCACCGGGGTTGAACGATGTGCCGAGCAGTTCATCGTTGAAGCTGCGCAGATGCGTGAATTCGATTCGCGCAGCACTCGGGTCGTCGACCGACTGACTGATGCTGACGTTCTTTTTCAGTTGATCCTTGCTCAGCGTTGCCCCTTTGAGCCAACCGGGCGCCTGGTCGTCATAGACCACCACGGGCAGGTTCAAGGGCTGGATGGTCTTGTCCGTGGTCTGGGCATCGAAGTGCCGGACCGGCAGGTCGAGGCTCTTGCGGGTGACTGTGACGGCGGAAAAATCCAGCATGCTGACTTCGAGGGTTTCGATCGTCCCGTTGAAGTACACCTTCGAATAATGTCGAGCCTGCTGTTTCTCAAAGTTGCGCTGTTCTTCGTCGAGCTGTTTTTCCAGGGCCTCGCTCCAGCTTTTTTGCTGCTGCATCTTGGCCAGCTGCTGCTGATAGAACGCAATCTGTACCGCGGTTTCGTTGATTGAGCCGGCGCGCGAGATGAATTGCCCGGTGCTGTCCGTGGCCTGGACGATCAGCGGGTTCAGCGGTGTTTCTCTGACTTCGGGGGCTAGCGGCGCGCTGTTGTTGTATTCGATTTCCGCGTAATTGTTCGTCAATGTGAGCAGGGTGACGCTCAGGTTGTCATTGGTGCGGGTCTGGCCTACGTCCTTTTTCGTCAGGTCGAAGCTGTAGAGACGGCGTGGCGCGATGACCTCTACTTTGCCCAGCAGGCTCACCGGTTGCGGTTGCTGCTTTCTGTCGACGTCGAGGCCTTCGATGAAGGGGTAGGCCACAGTCAGGTCATCGGGGTTGGTCAGGTTGGAACTCGATGGGCTGAGTTGAATGCCGGGGTCGGTTTCTGACCATTCCGGCTGGAATGGGATCACTCGTTTATTACTTAGTGTGACCGACTGCCATTCCAGGCCATGGGGAAACAGAAACGCGGCAGGAACGCTGAAAGTGAAGGGGAACACCGGTTGCAGATCGGTCAGGTAGTCGGAACTGGAGTCCTTTTGCAGCACGAACAACCCGTTGATGTAGGTGTCGACCAGGGCCTGAGGGGTCGGGTAGTGCTTGAGCATGGCGAGGGCGTCTTCGCCGTATTCGGTTTCCACCGGTTTACTGTCGAGCTTGAGTTGCGCGCGCTCGAGCAGCAGCAGTGAGCCGCCCAGCTCCGACACGGCATCCTTGAGCTTTGGATCCTGGATGGCGTCCAGCGACTTTTCGAATTGCGCGGTTTTTTCTTCGAGGCTGACCTGGCGTTTTTCATCGCTGGGCGAGCAGCCGCTTAGAAGCAGCGCCATGCAAAATCCGGCACTCGTCAAAGGCAATCGCACATCCATTTCCAGTCTTCCTGTCCGATATCGCTGAGCGGTCAATGATTTGGACACTAGCAGAAAAACTTTGATACACAGGCGCAGGTGGCGGATTTTTCGACGGTTTCTGGCTACTTCTGGGTATAGACGGGCGGCTGGTATACTCGCCGCCATTTTCAGCCCACATGTGAGATTTAATGGAACGCTTTATCGAAAATACAATGTACGCCTCGCGCTGGCTGCTGGCGCCGATCTATTTCGGCCTGTCCCTCGGGTTGCTGGCGCTGGCGCTGAAATTCTTCCAGGAAGTCTCCCACGTCATCCCGAACGTGTTTTCGATGGCCGAATCGGACTTGATCCTGGTGCTGTTGTCGCTGATTGACATGGCGCTGGTGGGCGGTTTGCTGGTGATGGTGATGATTTCCGGCTACGAGAACTTCGTCTCGCAGCTGGACATCGACGACTCCAAGGAAAAGCTCAACTGGCTGGGCACCATGGACTCTTCGTCGTTGAAAATGAAGGTGGCGGCGTCGATCGTGGCCATTTCGTCGATTCACCTGCTGCGCATCTTCATGGACGCCAAGAACGTCGATCCTGAACATCTGCAATGGTACGTGATCATCCACATGACCTTCGTGGTTTCGGCATTCGCCATGGGTTACCTGGATAAACTCACCAAGCACTGATCCACACCGGCTCCCTTTGTGGCGAGCGAGCTTGCTCGCCACAACTTCCTGCGATAACAGACAAACGGTCTGGCCAGTGGCTTGTGCTTTGATGCGCCGAGGCCTATCCCTGTAAGTATGTTGGCTCGCCACTGCGTGAGGTGCGTTCATGACCCTGAATGAGTTGAATGCGTATGCCATCGCCGGAAAGGTCGATGAGCTGAACCTGATCTCCATGGAGGGGGGCATTTACCTGCTGGAAGCACGGATGCATGGCGCGGCGTACCCCCTGAGCGATACGCACGGCCATATGATGAGCCTGCGTTCGGTGGAGCATGCCCGTGATGTGCTGCGCTCCTTTCCCAAGTTGCACTTCAACCTTGTGCACACGGTCGTGCATGACGAAATGTGCGGGCTGGTTGCCGACGTGGAAGAAAACCTGAAGGTGCCGATCGCCTGACGCCCCTCATCAATGGCATGACATCTGTGCTAGTCTGCTGGCCCTTTTGGTTCCGGGCGCTCCGGGACGCGCTGTGCACGCATGGCAAGTTCCCGAGCCGTCCGCACAGCGGAGCAGTGTCATGTCCGAAGTAAATCTGTCCACCGACGAAACCCGCGTCAGCTACGGTATTGGCCGTCAGTTGGGCGACCAACTGCGCGACAACCCGCCACCGGGCGTCAGCCTGGACGCGATCCTGGCTGGCCTGACCGACGCATTCGCCGGCAAGCCAAGCCGTGTGGGTCAGGAAGAAATGTCCGCCAGCTTCAAAGTCATCCGCGAAATCATGCAGGCCGAAGCTGCTGCCAAGGCTGAAGCGGCTGCTGGCGAAGGCCTGGCCTTCCTGGCTGAAAACGCCAAGCGTGAAGGCATCACCACTCTGGCTTCCGGCTTGCAGTTCGAAGTGTTGACTGCCGGTGAAGGCGCCAAGCCATCCCGTGAAGACACCGTGCGTACTCACTACCACGGCACTTTGATCAACGGCACCGTGTTCGACAGTTCCTACGATCGTGGAGAGCCTGCAGAATTCCCGGTTGGCGGCGTGATCGCCGGCTGGACCGAAGCCCTGCAACTGATGAACGCTGGCAGCAAATGGCGCCTGTACGTGCCGAGCGAACTGGCATACGGCGCTCAAGGCGTTGGCAGCATCCCGCCGCACAGCGTACTGGTATTCGACGTCGAACTGCTCGACGTTCTGTAATACCCGCTGATTACCTTGTAGGAGCGAGCCTGCTCGCGATGGGCGTTAACGATAACGCTGCCATCCTGAATGAACGCGGTGTCTTCCAGTTCTTCGCGAGCAAGCTCGCTCCTACAGTGTTTTGCAGTGTCTCTCATGGATGAAACTTGCCATTGAGATCCGTCGTCGGGCGCAACGCCCGGGCATAGCAGAACAGAAACAGGTTACGCACCAGTTCCTTGAGCACCACCGGCTCGCTGGAGCTCAGGCCATTGAGGTCAAGATCACCCTGGTCTTGCAGTTCGTTCAAGGCTTCTTCTTCAAGCACCGCACAGACTTCCCCGGTTTCCCGATGCAGGATCCTGAGGTAAGGGTGTGGTCGGTCCAGCCAGGCATCGATCAGATAAGTCATGGTTCTCATCTCCATTGAAGGTTTTATGAGAATAATTCTTATTCACCAAATAGCAAGAGCCTATTGGCGGTTTGCGCTTTTTTCCAGGTAAAGATTGCGTCAGGTCAAAAACGACTGGCGTCTGGCTATTGCGAGGATTGACTGGGTGAAGCGGGGGGAGGGTGAGGCGCCATCCCGCGGCCGGGCGCGGGATGGAAGACAGCAGGTTCAGACTTTCCTGACGAACTCGGACTTGAGTTTCATCGGGCCGATGCCGTCGATCTTGCAATCGATGTCGTGATCGCCGTCGCACAGGCGGATGTTCTTGACCTTGGTGCCGACCTTGACCACCAAAGACGTACCCTTGACCTTGAGGTCCTTGATCACGGTGATGGTGTCACCGTCCTGCAGGACATTGCCGACCGAGTCCTTTTTCACGGCGTCATCGGACGCCGCTTCGGTTTCACCGCTGGCGGACCATTCGTGGGCGCACTCGGGGCAGATCAGCTGTGCGCCGTCTTCATAGGTGTATTCGGAATTGCATTTTGGGCAGGGTGGCAGCGTGCTCACTAAGGCTCCTTGGATTCAGGATCGCTAAAAAGCGCACATTATATAGGGTTTTAAGCGGGAGGGGGTGCTGCAACTCCTGTAGGAGTGAGCTTGCTCGCGAAGGTCGTCAACGATAACGCGTGCTTCCTGAATGGACACGGGGTCATTGAGTTCTTCGCGAGCAAGCTCGCTCCTACAGTTGTTCCTCAGTGCGTGCGGGCGACCGCGAACTCACTCAGTTCAACCAGTGCATCGCGGTACTCGCTGGCAGGCAGCGTTTCGAGGCACTTGATCGCGCGGGCCACATAATCGCGGGCCAGTTGCGCGGTGTACTCCAGCGAGCCCGAGGCTTCCACGGCTTCGCGGATGCTTTCCAGATCTTCGATTCCGCCTTTCTGGATCGCCTTGCGCACCAGGGCGGCCTGCTCTGGTGTGCCTTCACGCATGGTGTAGATCAGCGGCAGGGTCGGCTTGCCTTCGGCCAGATCGTCACCGACGTTCTTGCCCAGGGTTTCGGCGTCGCCTTTGTAGTCCAGCAGGTCGTCGACCAGCTGGAAGGCCACCCCCAGGTGATCCCCGAATGTACGCAGGGCTTCGGCCTGTTCCGGCGTGGCTTCGCACAGGGCGGCAGCACTGTGGGTCGAGGCTTCGAAGAGCATCGCGGTCTTGCCGCGGATGACTTCCATGTAGGTTTCTTCGGTGGTGCTGGCGTCACGAACCTTCGAAAGCTGCAACACTTCGCCTTCAGCGATGATGCGCGTGGCCTGCGAAAGGATCTTCATCACCGGCATCGAGCCCAGCTCGACCATCATTTCGAACGAGCGCGAATACAGGAAGTCACCGACCAGCACGCTTGGCGCGTTGCCCCACATGGCGTTGGCGGTCGAGCGGCCACGGCGCATGCCGGACATGTCGACAACATCGTCATGCAGCAGGGTGGCGGTGTGCAGAAACTCGATGGTCGCGGCCAGCAGGCGCAGGTCATCGCCTTCGCGACCCAGGGCCTTGCCACACAGCAGCACCAATAAAGGACGCAGGCGTTTGCCGCCAGCCGAGGTGATGTAATCGCCGATTTTCGATACAAGCGGCACGCGCGAAGTCAGCTGCTTCTTGATGATGCCGTCGACGGCGCTAAAATCGTCCGCCACCGCGCGGTAGAAAGCTTGGGGTTGCATCAGCGACAGTCGCTCCAGAAGGGTTGCGCGGCATGCTAGGACCCACGTCCGGGCCTGTCAAGGCGCGATGGACGGCCCCTTGCAAGGGACTCGTGGCTTGCGTACAATCGCGCACCCTGAACTTCCTGGGCAGCACCTGCCTTACGCAATTGCAAGCGGGCCTCCAGCCCCATGCAGCCATGCCAGCCAATACCTCTTCTTATAAAGAGCTGGGTGAGCAGGATTATCGGAGAAATACCATGTCTTATGCAGTAATCGTTACTGGCGGCAAGCAGTACAAAGTCGCCCCAGGTGAATACCTGAAGATCGAAAAACTGGAAATCGCTACCGGCGAATCCGTTACCTTTGATCGCGTTCTGTTGGTTGCCAATGGTGACGACGTGAATATCGGCGCTCCAGTTGTTGCTGGCGCTACCGTTGTGGCTGAAGTGATCTCCCAAGGTCGTCACGATAAAGTCCGCATCATCAAGTTCCGTCGTCGTAAGCACCACATGAAGCGTATGGGCCACCGCCAGTGGTACACCGAGATCAAAATCACCGGTATTCAGGCTTAATTTCAGCCTAATTCCTCACTAGGAGAATTGAACTCATGGCACACAAAAAAGCTGGTGGTAGTACCCGTAACGGTCGCGACTCAGAAGCCAAACGCCTTGGCGTGAAGATGTATGGCGGCCAGGCTATCAAAGCAGGCAACATCATCGTGCGTCAGCGCGGCACCCAATTCCACGCTGGCTACGGCGTTGGCATGGGTAAAGATCACACCCTCTTCGCTAAAGTCGAAGGCGTGATCAAGTTCGAAGTAAAAGGCGCCTTCGGTCGTCGTTACGTGAGCGTAGTCGCGGCTTAATTGCGCGATCGCTGGAAAAGCCCTGTCTTGCGACGGGGCTTTTTCGTTTGTGGGGTGAGTCTCTTGCAAAGCTGTTTGTATGGGCTGTTGGCGTACGATGTAGGTGTCGTGGTTTAGGGTCGCTGCGCTCATTTTTGCAAGAGTCTTATGTCTTGATTGTTTTTCGGCTCGTCCGTATGGCGAGAGGCGTTTGTTATGAAGTTTGTTGATGAAGTATCGATTCGCGTAAAGGCTGGTGACGGCGGCAATGGCGCCATGAGTTTCCGTCGGGAAAAATTTATCGAGAACGGTGGCCCGAACGGCGGTGATGGCGGTGACGGCGGTTCCATCTACATGATGGCCGACGAAAACCTCAATACCCTGGTGGACTACCGTTACACCCGGCACTTCGATGCCGAGCGCGGCTCCAATGGCGGCAGCACCGACTGCACCGGCAAGAAGGGTGAAGACCTGATCCTGCGCGTTCCGGTCGGCACCACGGTGATCGACTCCGCGACTCAGGAAGTCATTGGCGACCTGACCAAGGCCGGTCAGAAATTGATGGTAGTGCAGGGCGGCTGGCACGGTCTGGGCAACACCCGTTTCAAATCCAGTACCAACCGTGCGCCGCGCCAGACCACTCCGGGCAAGCCGGGTGAGCAGCGCGACCTGAAGCTGGAAATGAAAGTACTGGCTGACGTCGGTCTGCTGGGTTTGCCGAATGCCGGTAAAAGTACCTTTATCCGTTCGGTATCGGCCGCCAAGCCGAAAGTTGCCGACTACCCGTTCACCACGCTGGTGCCGAACCTGGGCGTGGTCAGCGTCGATCGCTGGAAGAGCTTCGTCATTGCCGATATTCCGGGTTTGATCGAAGGCGCTTCCGAAGGTGCTGGTCTGGGCATTCGCTTCCTCAAGCACTTGGCGCGTACGCGTCTGCTGCTGCACCTCGTGGACATGGCGCCGCTGGATGACGCCAGTGCGCCGGATGCCGCTGAAGTGATCGTCAACGAGCTGATCAAGTTCAGCCCGTCCCTGGCGGAGCGTGATCGCTGGCTGGTCCTGAACAAGTGCGACCAGATCCTTGATGAAGAGCACGATGCTCGCGTCAAGGAAATCGTTGATCGCCTGGAGTGGACGGGGCCGGTCTACGTGATCTCGGCCATCTCCAAGCTCGGTACCGAGCGTCTGTGCCACGACATCATGCGTTACATGGAAGATCGTGCTGATCGCCTGGCCAATGACCCGGCTTACAAGGAAGAGCTGGCTGATCTCGATCAGCGCATCGAAGACGAAGCTCGCGCGCAACTGCAGGCGCTGGATGACAAGCGTGCCCTGCGTCGCAGTGGCGTGAAGTCGGTCCACGACATCGGCGACGATGATTGGGACGAAGAAGATGTGGATGATGAAGACGGTCCGGAAATCATTTACGTGCGTGACTGATTCGTTGCGATAAACTTAAGCGCCGCTCAATCGAGCGGCGTTTTGGTATCTGGAAATCGATTGTTGGTCACGAATAACCACGAATAACGTCACGGGCAGTGCCAGGTCGCGCTGTCCTCAAGCTAAGGTTGAAGATGATGCGGAGCAAGGTGACAGGTGCGCAGCGTTGGGTCGTGAAGATCGGCAGCGCTTTGCTGACGGCGGACGGTAAAGGCCTGGATCGCGCGGCAATGGGTGTCTGGGTTGAACAGATGGTGGCCTTGCATGAGGCGGGCGTCGAGCTGGTACTGGTGTCCTCCGGGGCAGTGGCGGCCGGTATGAGCCGTCTGGGCTGGACCTCGCGACCCAGTGCGATGCACGAGCTTCAGGCCGCTGCTGCAATCGGTCAGATGGGGCTGGTGCAGGCCTGGGAGTCGAGCTTTGCCAAGCATGGCCGGCATACCGCGCAGATTCTCCTGACCCATGACGACCTGTCCGATCGCAAGCGTTACCTGAATGCCCGGAGTACCTTGCGTGCGCTGGTCGAGCTGAAAGTCATTCCGGTGATCAACGAGAACGACACCGTGGTCACCGATGAAATCCGTTTTGGCGACAACGACACCCTGGCAGCGCTGGTGGCGAACCTGGTCGAGGCGGATTTGCTGGTAATCCTGACGGATCGCGACGGTATGTTCGACGCTGATCCGCGCAACAATCCGGATGCCCAGCTGATTTACGAGGCGCGCGCCGATGATCCGGCGCTCGATGCGGTGGCGGGCGGTACGGGCGGGGCGCTGGGGCGTGGCGGCATGCAGACCAAGCTGCGCGCTGCGCGTCTCGCGGCGCGTTCTGGTGCGCATACGATCATCGTGGGTGGGCGCATCGAGCGTGTGCTGGATCGCCTCAAGGCGGGCGAGCGCATCGGCACCTTGCTGTCGCCGGAGCGCGGCATGCTGGCTGCGCGCAAGCAGTGGCTGGCCGGTCATCTGCAAACCCGTGGCACCCTGGTGCTGGATGCGGGTGCGGTGATCGCGTTGTCCCAGGGCAACAAGAGCTTGCTGCCGGTCGGGGTCAAATTGGTGCAGGGTAGCTTCCGTCGCGGCGAGATGGTCGTCTGCGTGGCGCCGGACGGTCGTGAAATTGCCCGTGGCCTGGCCAACTACAGTGCGCTGGAAGCGCAAAAAATCATTGGTCAGTCGTCTGAGGCGATTGTCGGTCTGTTGGGTTACATGGCGGAGCCGGAACTGGTTCACCGCGATAACCTGATTCTGGTCTGAAGGAATACCTGAATGCGCGTGGCAAAAGGATTGTTGGGGTTGTTGTTGGCCATGCCCCTGCTGGCTTCGGCCGAAGAGATCGGTCAGGTGTCGACGGTGTTCAAGTTTGTCGGGCCGAATGACCGGATCGTGGTCGAGGCCTTTGATGACCCCAAGGTCGATGGTGTGACCTGCTACCTGTCGCGGGCCAAGACTGGCGGCGTGAAGGGTGGTCTGGGGTTGGCCGAGGATCGTGCCGAAGCGTCTATCGCTTGCCGGCAGGTTGGGCCAATCAGCTTCAAGGGCGAGCTCAAGGATGGTGACGAGGTGTTCAAGGAGCGCACGTCCCTGGTGTTCAAGACCATGCAGGTGGTGCGCTTCCTCGACAAGAAGCGCAATACGCTGGTGTATCTGGTGTACAGCGATCGCTTGATCGAGGGCAGTCCGCAGAATGCGGTGACGGCGATTCCGATTTTGCCGTGGGCACACGCCCAATAATCTGACGCAATTCAACAATGTGGGAGCGAGCCTGCTCGCGAACGCGGTGTGTCATTCAGCATCAATGTTGACTGGCATTGCCTCTTCGCGAGCGGGCTCGCTCCCACATTTTTATTACGTTGGATTCGCCAAATCGCAGGCAATAAAAAACCGACCCTGAGGTCGGTTTTTTAATGAACGAGTCGCTTAGGCGGCAGCGGCAACGTTCAGGGCCTTGACGTGGCCATTCAGGCGGCTCTTATGACGAGCGGCCTTGTTCTTGTGGATGATGCCTTTATCGGCCATACGGTCGATAACTGGCACAGCCAGAACGTAAGCGGCTTGAGCTTTGGCAGCGTCTTTTGCGTCGATGGCCTTAACTACATTCTTGATGTAGGTACGAACCATGGAACGCAGGCTGGCGTTGTGGCTGCGACGCTTCTCAGCCTGTTTTGCACGTTTTTTGGCGGAAGGTGAGTTGGCCACCGTCGAGCTCCTCGAAAGACTTTTTAGGAAATAGCAAACAAAATAGGCCGCGAATCATGCCGATGAGTTGAGTTCTTGTCAAGGGCGGTTGAGACGTTCCGCTAAGTGGTAGGTGAAGCAAGCTTGGAGATTTCTTTCCAGCGTGCGACCTGTAAACTCGCGAGCTTTGGCTCTGTGCTGTTGCGGCGCGGAGTATCGCATAAGTAGGCGCGTAGTTCGCCTGCTGTTTATCGACAGGCACAAACTCTTTCCATGAATCTGCTCAAATCGTTGGCCGCCGTCAGCTCTATCACAATGCTTTCCCGTGTTCTGGGGTTTGTTCGTGACACCCTCATAGCGCGCGCATTTGGCGCGGGAATGGCGACCGACGCCTTCTTTATCGCCTTCAAACTGCCCAATCTGCTGCGGCGGATCTTTGCCGAAGGGGCGTTTTCCCAGGCGTTCGTGCCGATTCTTGCCGAATACAAAAGCCAGAAGGGCGAGGAAGCGACCCGAACCTTCATTGCCTACGTCTCGGGCCTGTTGACGCTGGTGCTGGCGCTGGTCACCGTGCTGGGCATGATTGCCGCGCCGTGGGTCATCTGGGTGACCGCGCCGGGCTTCACCAGCACGCCGGAAAAATTCGAACTGACCTCCAGTCTGCTGCGGGTGACCTTTCCCTACATCCTGCTGATTTCCCTGTCGTCGTTAGCAGGCGCGATCCTCAATACCTGGAACCGCTTTTCGGTGCCGGCCTTCGTGCCGACCCTGCTTAACGTCAGCATGATCATCTTTTCGGTGTTTTTGACGCCGTACTTCGATCCGCCCGTAATGGCGCTCGGCTGGGCGGTACTGGTCGGCGGCCTGGCGCAGTTGCTTTATCAGCTGCCGCACCTGAAAAAGATCGGCATGCTGGTGCTGCCCCGCCTGAACCTGCGCGACACTGGCGTCTGGCGTGTCATGAAGCAGATGTTGCCGGCCATTCTCGGGGTGTCGGTGAGTCAGATTTCGCTGATCATCAACACTATTTTTGCCTCGTTCCTGGTCGCCGGTTCAGTGTCCTGGATGTATTACGCCGACCGTTTGATGGAGCTGCCGTCCGGCGTGTTGGGCGTCGCGCTGGGAACGATTCTGCTGCCGACCCTGGCCAAGACCTACGCCAACAAGGATCGTCACGAGTATTCGCGCATCCTCGACTGGGGTCTGCGCCTGTGCTTCGTATTGGTACTGCCTTGCTCGCTGGCATTGGGGATTCTGGCGGAGCCGTTGACGGTTTCCTTGTTCCAGTACGGCCAGTTCAATGCGTTTGATGCATCGATGACCCAGCGTGCCCTGATCGCTTATTCGGTCGGCTTGCTCGGGATTATCGTGATCAAAGTGCTGGCCCCCGGCTTTTATGCGCAACAAAACATCCGCACACCGGTAAAAATTGCGATTTTTACCCTGGTGGTCACCCAGTTGTTCAACTTGATGCTGATCGGGCCGCTGGCTCACGCAGGCCTGGCCTTGGCGATCAGTGCCGGCGCCTGCCTCAATGCCGGCTTGCTGTTCTATCAACTGCGCAAACAGCAGATGTACCAACCGCAGCCGGGCTGGGCGAAGTTCGCGTTCAAACTGCTGGTCGCGGTGGCGGTGATGTCCGCGGTACTGTTGAGTGTGATGCACTTCATGCCAGCCTGGGATCAAGGGCATATGCTCGAGCGCTTCTTGCGTCTGGGGGTGTTGGTGGCGGCGGGTGTGGTGGCTTATTTCGGCATGTTAGTGTTGATGGGTTTCCGTTTGCGCGACTTCAATCGCAAGACGCTGGAATAGAGGTTCTGGCTTCGATAAACACGGGCGGGCCGACAGTTTTGTCGGCTCGATCACTTTGGGTTACGGTGTTGCCTGTCGTCGGCCGCCGGGTGTGGTTATAATCGACCACTTTATGAGCAAGAAGCGCGTTATGCAGCTGGTTCGAGGCCTCCACAATCTGCGCCCCCAGCATCGGGGCTGTGTCGCCACTATTGGCAACTTTGACGGTGTTCACCGTGGTCACCAGGCTATCCTGGCGCGGCTGCGTGAACGTGCGCTCGAGTTGGGCGTGCCCAGCTGCGTGGTGATTTTCGAGCCGCAGCCGCGAGAATTTTTTGCCCCGGACACGGCCCCGGCCCGTCTGGCCCGGCTGCGCGACAAACTGCAGCTGCTGGCCGACGAAGGTGTCGACCGCGTCCTGTGCCTGGCCTTCAACCAGCGGCTGAGCAAGCTCAGCGCCAGCGAATTCGTTGATACCATCCTGGTGGACGGCCTTGGCGTACAGCACCTTGAAGTTGGTGACGACTTCCGGTTCGGCTGCGACCGCGTAGGGGATTTCGATTTCCTGCAACAAGCCGGCATCGTTCAGGGCTTTTCCGTCGAGGCGGCGCAAACCGTTGAGCTGGACGGTATTCGCGTCAGCAGCACTCAGGTCCGCAACGCCCTGGCCGCAGCTGATTTTGCCTTGGCCGAGCGACTGCTAGGTCGGCCGTTCCAGATTACCGGGCGGGTGCTGCACGGCCAGAAGCTGGCGCGCCAGTTGGGTACGCCCACGGCCAACATACAACTCAAGCGCCGTCGCGTTCCGCTTACCGGGGTTTATCTGGTCAACGTCGACATCGACGGCAAGACCTGGCCAGGCGTCGCCAATATCGGCGTGCGGCCAACGGTACAAGGTGATGGCAAGGCCCACCTCGAAATACATCTTTTAGATTTTGCCGGCGATCTGTATGACCGGCGTTTAACGGTGGTTTTCCACCACAAGCTGCGTGAAGAGCAGCGTTTCGCCTCTCTGGAGGCGTTGAAAACGGCGATCAACGCGGATGTCGCCGCCGCCCGTGCACTAGCCGCACCTAGCGCCCATCGCTAATGAAGAGCCTTAAATGACCGACTATAAAGCCACGCTAAACCTTCCGGACACCGCCTTCCCAATGAAGGCCGGCCTGCCTCAGCGCGAACCGCAGATTCTGCAGCGCTGGGACAGCATTGGCCTGTACGGAAAGTTGCGCGAGATTGGCAAGGATCGTCCGAAGTTCGTATTGCACGACGGCCCTCCGTACGCCAACGGCTCGATTCACATCGGTCATGCGCTGAACAAGATTCTCAAGGACATGATCATTCGTTCGAAGACCCTGTCGGGCTTCGACGCGCCTTATGTCCCGGGCTGGGACTGCCACGGCCTGCCGATCGAGCACAAGGTCGAAGTGACCCACGGCAAGAACCTGGGCGCGGACAAGACCCGCGAACTGTGCCGGGCCTATGCCACCGAGCAGATCGAGGGGCAGAAGTCCGAGTTCATTCGCCTCGGTGTGCTGGGCGACTTCGCCAACCCGTACAAGACCATGGACTTCAAGAACGAGGCCGGCGAAATCCGTGCCCTGGCGGAAATCGTCAAGGGCGGTTTCGTGTTCAAGGGCCTCAAGCCTGTGAATTGGTGCTTCGACTGCGGTTCAGCCCTGGCCGAAGCGGAAGTCGAGTACGAGAACAAGAAGTCCTCGACCATCGACGTGGCGTTCCCGATTGCCGATGAAGCCCAACTGGCTGCCGCCTTCGGTCTGCCAACCCTGGCCAAGCCTGCCTCGATCGTGATCTGGACCACCACCCCGTGGACCATCCCGGCCAACCAGGCGCTGAACGTTCACCCGGAATTCAACTACGCCCTGGTCGACGTCGGCGACAAGCTGCTGGTACTGGCCGAGGAGCTGGTCGAGTCGTGCCTGGCGCGCTACTCGCTGGAAGGATCGGTCATTGCGACCACCACCGGTAAAGCGCTGGAGCTGATCAACTTCCGTCACCCGTTCTACGACCGTCTGTCGCCGGTTTACCTGGCCGACTACGTTGAACTGGGCGCCGGCACCGGTGTGGTGCACTCCGCTCCGGCCTACGGCGTGGACGACTTCGTGACCTGCAAGAAGTACGGCATGGTCAACGATGACATCCTCAATCCGGTTCAAAGCAACGGCGTGTACGCGACCTCGCTGGAATTCTTCGGCGGCCAGTTCATCTGGAAGGCCAACCCGGCCATCGTCGACAAGCTGACTGAAGTCGGTGCGCTGCTGCACACCACCATCATCGAACACAGCTACATGCACTGCTGGCGCCACAAGACCCCGCTGATCTACCGCGCCACCGCGCAGTGGTTCATCGGCATGGACAAGCAGCCGACCACCGGCGACACCCTGCGCCAGCGCTCGCTCAAGGCCATTGAAGAGACCCGGTTCGTTCCGGCCTGGGGTCAGGCGCGCCTGCACTCGATGATCGCCAACCGTCCGGACTGGTGCATTTCCCGCCAGCGCAACTGGGGCGTGCCGATCCCGTTCTTCCTGAACAAGGAAAGCGGCGAGCTGCACCCGCGTACCGTCGAGTTGATGGAAGAGGTCGCCAAACGCGTTGAAGTCGAAGGCATCGAGGCCTGGTTCAAACTGGACGCCGCCGAGCTGCTGGGCGCTGAAGCGCCGCAGTACGACAAGATCAGCGACACCCTGGACGTCTGGTTCGACTCGGGCACCACGCACTGGCACGTCCTGCGCGGTTCGCACCCGATGGGTCACGAAACCGGCCCGCGTGCAGACCTGTACCTGGAAGGCTCGGACCAGCACCGTGGCTGGTTCCACTCGTCGCTGCTGACCGGTTGCGCCATCGACAACCACGCACCGTATCGCGAACTGCTGACTCACGGCTTCACGGTCGACGAGTCCGGCCGCAAAATGTCCAAGTCCCTGGGCAACGTGATCGCGCCACAGAAAGTCAACGACACCCTGGGCGCCGACATCATGCGTCTGTGGGTTGCATCGACCGACTATTCGGGCGAAATGGCGGTTTCCGAGCAGATCCTGCAACGCAGTGCGGATGCCTACCGGCGTATCCGTAACACCGCGCGTTTCCTGCTCTCGAACCTGACCGGCTTCAACCCGGCCACCGACATCCTGCCTGCAGAAGAAATGCTGGCTCTGGACCGTTGGGCCGTGGACCGTACCCTGCTGCTGCAACGCGAGTTGCAAGAGCACTACGGCGAATACCGCTTCTGGAACGTGTACTCGAAGATCCACAACTTCTGCGTGCAGGAACTGGGCGGCTTCTACCTCGACATCATCAAGGACCGTCAGTACACCACTGGCGCCGACAGCAAGGCCCGTCGTTCGTGCCAGACTGCGCTGTTCCATATCTCCGAAGCGTTGGTACGCTGGATCGCGCCGATCCTGGCGTTCACCGCCGACGAACTGTGGCAGTACCTGCCGGGCGAGCGCAACGAGTCCGTCATGCTCAACACCTGGTACGAAGGCCTGAGCGAACTGCCGGAAGGCATCGAGCTGGACCGCGCGTATTGGGACCGGATCATGGCGGTCAAGGTCGCGGTCAACAAGGAAATGGAAATCCAGCGTGCAGCCAAGGCTGTCGGTGGCAACCTGCAGGCCGAAGTGACGCTGTACGCCGAAGACGCGCTAACCGCCGACCTGGCCAGGCTGAGCAACGAACTGCGCTTCGTACTGATCACGTCGACCGCCAGTGTTGCACCATTGGTGCAGGCACCGGCCGACGCTGTGGTCACCGAAGTCAGCGGCCTGAAGCTGAAGATCGTCAAGTCCAGCCACGCCAAGTGCGCCCGTTGCTGGCACTGCCGTGAAGACGTCGGTGTGAACCCGGAGCATCCGGAAATCTGCGGCCGTTGCGTGGATAACATCAGCGGTGCTGGCGAGGTCCGTCACTATGCCTAATGCCGTTGGCCGTTTCGGACGGCTGAGCTGGCTCTGGTTGAGTTTGCTGGTTCTGGTCATCGACCAGACCAGCAAGTTCTACTTCGAAGGCAAGCTTGCGATGTACCAGCAAATCGTGGTGATCCCCGATTACTTCAGCTGGACCCTGGCCTATAACACCGGTGCGGCGTTCAGCTTTCTGGCTGACAGCTCCGGCTGGCAGCGCTGGCTGTTCGCGTTGATCGCTGTGGTGGTCAGTGCGGTGCTGGTGGTGTGGCTCAAGCGTCTGGGGCGCAACGAGACCTGGCTGGCGATTGCGCTGGCACTGGTGCTTGGCGGCGCGCTGGGCAATCTATATGACCGCATTGCCCTGGGCCATGTGATCGATTTCATTCTGGTGCATTGGCAGAACCGCTGGTATTTCCCGGCGTTCAACTTTGCCGACAGTGCAATCACGGTTGGTGCTGTCATGCTGGCACTGGACATGTTCAAAAGTAAAAAGACCGGAGAAACCGTTCATGACTGAACAGGTATTGGCTGAGCAACGCATCGGCCAGAACACGGAAGTCACCTTGCATTTCGCATTGCGCCTGGAGAACGGCGACACCGTGGACAGCACGTTCGACAAAGCCCCGGCGACCTTCAAGGTTGGTGACGGCAACCTGTTGCCAGGTTTCGAGGCGGCCCTGTTCGGTTTCAAGGCTGGTGACAAGCGTACGCTGAGCATTGAGCCGGAAAACGCTTTCGGCCAGCCCAACCCGCAAAACGTGCAGATCATCCCGCGCTCACAGTTCCAGGACATGGAACTGTCGCCTGGCTTGCTGGTGATCTTCAACGATGCGGCCAATACTGAATTGCCGGGCGTGGTGAAAGAGTTCGATGACACGCAAGTGACCATCGACTTCAACCACCCGCTGGCGGGCAAAACGTTGACCTTTGACGTGGAAATCATTTCCGTCAAAGCGCTCTAACTGACGAATTCGGCCTTTTGTAGGAGCGAGCTTGCTCGCGATGGGCGTCAACGATTACGCGATCATTCTGAATGAACGCGGTGTCTTTGATTTCTTCGCGAGCAAGCTCG
This sequence comes from Pseudomonas sp. GL-R-19, assembly GCF_019956375.1. Classification (NCBI taxonomy): domain Bacteria; kingdom Pseudomonadati; phylum Pseudomonadota; class Gammaproteobacteria; order Pseudomonadales; family Pseudomonadaceae; genus Pseudomonas; species Pseudomonas sp. GL-R-19. The sequence continues at coordinate 73,629 of NZ_JAHBDJ010000005.1, forward strand.
CTCCTACAGGGCAAGACACGAGGCACAGCATGCAAATCAAACTCGCCAACCCCCGTGGCTTCTGCGCCGGTGTGGACCGGGCGATCGAAATCGTCAACCGCGCCCTGGAAGTCTTCGGGCCGCCGATCTATGTGCGCCACGAAGTGGTTCACAACAAGTTTGTCGTCGAAGACCTGCGCTCCCGTGGTGCGATCTTCGTCGAAGAGCTGGACCAGGTGCCGGACGACGTCATCGTGATCTTCAGTGCCCACGGCGTTTCCCAGGCCGTGCGCAGCGAAGCGGCTGGCCGCGGGCTGAAAGTGTTCGACGCCACGTGCCCGCTGGTGACCAAAGTCCACATCGAAGTGGCGCGTTACAGCCGCGACGGCCGTGAATGCATTCTCATCGGCCACGCCGGTCACCCGGAAGTCGAAGGCACCATGGGCCAGTACGATGCCGGCAGTGGTGGCGCGATCTATCTGGTCGAAGACGAGAAAGACGTTGCGGCGTTGCAGGTGAACAACCCTGAAAAGCTCGCCTTCGTGACTCAGACCACCTTGTCGATGGACGACACCAGCCGCGTTATCGATGCGCTGCGTTCGCGCTTCCCGGCCATCGGTGGACCGCGCAAGGACGACATTTGCTACGCCACGCAAAACCGTCAGGATGCGGTCAAGCAACTGGCCGAAGAGTGCGATGTGGTGCTGGTAGTCGGTAGCCCGAACAGCTCCAACTCCAATCGCTTGCGCGAATTGGCTGAACGCATGTCCACTCCGGCCTATCTGATCGACGGTGCCGAAGACCTGCAAAAAAGCTGGTTCGACGGCGTCGAGCGTATTGGCATCACCGCTGGCGCATCTGCCCCGGAAGTCCTGGTGCGCGGCGTGATCCAGCAGTTGCAGGCCTGGGGGGCTACCGGTGCCGATGAACTGGCCGGTCGCGAGGAGAACATCACGTTCTCGATGCCTAAAGAGCTGCGCGTTCGCTCGTTGCTCTGAGTTTTTTCCTTTCTTGGCATGACGGCTGCTCAGCCTTGTCGCTGCGCAGGCTGACGCGACCGGTCCGAGCCAACACCACTTGATGTTGGCTCACCGGCTCGCGAACTGCGCAAATGTGTAACGTTCCACCAATCAGTGGTTCGCCCTGACCCCTGAATCGTATAGATCTTTCGACCGGGCCGTTCCCCACGATCGACACGCGTGCGCCGCTCCGGCGTTCGGCCAGCAGTGGGTTGTTACTGTCCATATCCCCCTTGCCGCTGATATCCAGAATGATCCGCCAGCCCTGGCTCCAGTCGCCATTGATGCCGTGAATCACCACGGCCTGGTTGCGGACGATGGCTTCAGTCCGGGCGGTGCGAATACCGCTGAAAAGAGCCTGTGCCGCTTGCTCTCTTTGGTTCGACTCGATGAGTGCTCCGTATGTCGGACTGACCAAATGCAGAACAATTCCTGTAATTGCCAGTCCCATGAGCAGTTCGATCAGGCTGAAGCCTTGTTGCCGCATGACAATTCCCTCCGTGGCGTGCTGTGGCTCGCGCAATCCCTGCGCGAGAAATGGCAACGCAAACGCACCGCATCGCTCGAATGTTGTGCCGCGCAAGGGCAGGTATAGCTGAAGGAAACAGAAGGCCTCGATGGATCATCCTACAAAAGGTTTCACGCTGATCGAGATGCTGGTTGCGATCGCGATCCTTCTGATTCTGCTGACTCTGGCTGTTCCGGCGTTTACCCGTTCGACGCAAACAACCAGGGCCGATACCGAAATCGCTGACCTGCAACGAGCCCTGAATTTTGCCCGGCTCGAAGCCATCGATCACGGCAATACCATACGGGTGCGCCCGACGACCGGTGGTGATGTCTGGAGTGGGGAACTGGCGGTTTACGACGGTACGGGCGCTTTGGCCAATGTATTGCGGGTTGTTCCGGCGATGAGCAGCAGCGCAACTCTGGCGCTAACCTCTGGCGTCACTGCCATCGATTTCAACAGTATGGGCGGATTGTCATCACCGTCCTCAGAGGTGGTGATCAGCTATGGTCGGGGCGCACAAAGCAGGACGCTGACGGTGTGTTTGAACGGACGAATTCTATTGGGTGGAAATTGCGGATGAAAGCAGGGAGCAAGCGTACGCAGGAGGGCATGACGCTGATCGAAGTCCTGGTGGCGTTAGTCATTCTGGGAGTGGGATTGCTGGGGGCAGCGGCGTTTCAGCTCAATGCATTGAAGTACACGGACAGCGCGCGCATGACCAGTCAGGCCAGTTTTATCGCCTACGACATGATGGACCGCATTCGCGCCAACGCTGCTGCGGACTACACCATCGCGCCGCCGGCTTCGGGCAATCCGGACGTTACCCGGGATCAGGACCTGTTTGACTTCAACGCCAATATTGTCAGTTCGCTCGGTGCTACCGCGACGGGCAGCGTCACCGTCAATCAGCAGGTGTACACCATCACGATTACCTGGGACGACTCACGGGCTGCGAAGGCCGACGACTCGCGGCGCAGCTTCATCCTGAGCAGTCGCACGGCCATTGATCCGGTGGTGACCCCGTGAGTCGCTGCAGCAAGGGGTTTGGCCTGGTCGAGCTGCTGATCGCCATGGCTTTGAGCCTGGTTGTGGTGCTGGGCGTGGTACAGGTTTTTATCGCAGCCAAGAACACCTATCTCAGCCAGAATGCGGCCGCGAGCATGCAGGAGGACGCACGTTTCGTGTTGAGCAAAATGATTCAGGAAGTCCGCATGGTCGGGATGTTCGGTTGCCTGGAAACGATCACCGATTCAAGTGAGAAAAGGGATTTCCATGCCAGTCAGTTAGCACCGATCCGTTGGGACAACGGCGGCCGCAAGTTGACGCTGGTTACAGCGGATGTCGGCGGCAATGGCGGCAAGCCGGACTGGACCGTGCTTTCCGATTGTCGAAACAATTCGACGGCCTACAGTGAAGGTCGGACGCCAGTGGCAGGGCAGCTGGCATTTCCGATCCGGCGGCTGATTTACAGCTTCAGCAACAACCAACTGTTGATGAAAGGCGGGGCTGCAGCAGATCAAGTATTGGTGGATAACGTCAGCGCTTTCGACGTGAGCTTCGGCCTGGCCAGTACGGCCACTGATCTGGCTGCTTCGCGCTACAGCAGCAACCCCACGGATCCCGCGCTGATTCGTAGCGTTCGCCTGACCCTGACCCTATTCGATCCGCACAACCGGGTGAGCGATCAAACCTTCAACGTGGTTGCCGCTCTACGCAACCGCTTGCCATGAGGGAGTGCCGATGAATCGTTCTCCCCTGACTTATCGCTCCCAACGCGGGATGGCACTGTTGGTCAGTCTGGTGTTCCTGCTCTTGCTGACGCTGATTGGTCTTTCATCGATGCAGAGCGCCACCCTGCAGGAAAAAATGGCCGGTAGCGTCGTCTTGCGCAATCAATCGTTCCAGAGTGCCGAGGCCGCATTGCGGGTGGGCGAGAGTGCCGTGTGGCGAAACAGTTATGCGTTACCTGTTTGTAGCGGCATCGTTCAATGCGCACCACCGTCCGAGTCTTCGGCTATTACCGCTGCCGGTTTCAACGCCTCTTCAGGCGTGACCTGGGTTGCATCGGGCAAGGGCTTTTATGGCGTGCAAAATATCGGTGTCAGCAAAAATGCGGTGAATGTGCCCATCAATACCCCGGCGACCTTGTATCGGGTAACGGCGGTCGGCATCGCGGGGCATTCGCGCAGTGTGGTGGAGAGCATCTATGCGAAGTACTGAGCGACCTGTCAGGTTATGGTCACAACTGATCGGTGTCGTAGTCGCGCTTGACCTGTCGATGTCGGCTCACGCTGCCACGTCAGCGGATTCGCCAGCGCTGAACCGGCCAACCTGTCTGGCGAATGGCAACTGGTACGGTTTTTACCACAGCAATCAGGGGTTGAAAGCCGTCTGCCTGAAGCTGCCCGAGGCGATCGGCGTTAAGATGCTCGACAGCAACGGCGATGGAGTGGTCGACAACATCGACACGCTATCCGATGGCGTGATCTTTGTTGGAGAGCATTCGACCCAGGACGGGGCCGTGAACGATTCCACTGGCGACGATACACCGGGGATGGAAAAATCCGGCGGCGGCCGTCGCATCATGTGGCGACAAATACAGTAAGTGAGAGTTGAGGCATGCGTAGTTCCAACCGCGGTTTTACCCTGATCGAAATCATGATCGTGATTGCGATCATCGGGATTGTCATGACCATTGCCGCCCCGAGTTTCACCGAATACCTGAACAAAGGCCGTCGCGCAGAAGTGGCCGGTCTGCTCTCGGAGCAGGCGCAGCTCCTGGAGCGCTTCTACTCGCAGAAAAACACCTACACCGATGCGCCGGGCCTCAGTGTCGGCAATGATTACTACAGCATCACTCCGACCCTGGCCGACCAGACCTTTCTGCTGACGGCAGTGCGCAAGGCTGACTCGAGCATGGCCACTGACAAGTGTGGTGATCTGACCATCACCAATACCGGAGTCCTCGGCATGGTCAACGCAAAAACCGGCCTGACCAGCAAAGACTGCTGGGGGCGCTGAGTTTTTTTCGGGTGCCTTTTGCACTCTCTGTCTATTTAACGATTGGATCAGAACATGACCAGGCAACAGCAAGTGGTGATTGTCGGCGGTGGAGTGATTGGTTTGCTGACGGCCTACAATCTCGCGTCCGAAGTGCAAAGCGTTGTGCTGCTGGATCGCTCGAACGTAGGCCAGGAATCGTCCTGGGCGGGTGGTGGCATCGTTTCGCCGCTTTACCCGTGGCGCTACAGCCCGGCGGTCACCGCGTTGGCTCACTGGTCCCAGGACTTCTATCCACAACTGGGCGAGCGCTTGTTTGCCGCCACCGGCGTTGATCCTGAAGTGCACACCACCGGTCTGTACTGGCTGGATCTGGATGACGAGGCTGAAGCGCTGGCATGGGCCGCCCGGGAAAATCGTCCATTGAGTGCGGTGGATATTTCGGCAGCCCACGACGCCGTGCCGGTGCTGGGCAACGGTTTTTCCCGGGCGATCTACATGGCCGACGTCGCCAACGTGCGTAATCCGCGATTGGTGAAGTCACTCAAGGCCGCGTTGCTGGCGCTGCCGAACGTGACGATTCATGAGCAGTGCGAAGTCAGCGGGTTTGTTCGTGACGGTAATAAAGTGGTCGGCGTGCAGACTTCCACAGGTACTGTCGCGGGCGATCAAGTCGTCCTGACGGCGGGGGCCTGGAGCGGTGATTTGCTCAAGCTTCTTGATCTGACGCTGCCGGTCGAGCCGGTGAAAGGGCAGATGATTCTCTACAAGTGTGCGGCGGATTTCCTGCCGAGCATGGTCCTGGCCAAGGGCCGTTATGCGATTCCCCGGCGCGACGGGCACATACTGATCGGCAGTACGCTGGAGCATGAAGGCTTTGACAAGACGCCGACCGGGTCGGCACTGGAAAGCCTGAAGGCGTCCGCGGTGGAATTGATCCCGGCACTGGCGGAGGCCGAAGTAGTGGGGCATTGGGCCGGATTGCGCCCGGGGTCACCCGAGGGCATTCCTTATATCGGCCCGGTACCGGGGTTTGACGGGCTCTGGCTCAACTGCGGGCATTACCGTAACGGGCTGGTGTTGGCGCCAGCGTCATGCCAGTTGTTTGCCGATGTGATGCTGGGCCGGGCGCCGATCATCGATCCGGCGCCATATGCGCCTGCCGGAAGACTTTGACAAGATCGCAGCCTGCGGCAGCTCCTACAGAATGTACGCTCCCAGGTAGGAGCTGCCGCAGGCTGCGATCTTTTTAAAGCATCAATCCAGTCCAAACTTCTTGAGCCGGTAACGCATCGACCTGAATGACAGGTTCAACCGCTGAGCCGCCGCCGTGCGGTTCCAGCGGGTTTCCTCCAGGGCCTGGAGCAGCAGTTGGCGTTCGACGTTTTCCAGGTAGGTTTCCAGGTTGTCGATCCGGGTCAGGTCCGGCACGCCGCCTTCAGCTCCACAGTTGCCTTCAGCCAGGCGCAGGTCGCCGGCTTCGATCTGTTTGTTCTCACGCAGTGTGTGTGCCCGTTCGAGCATGTTCTCCAGTTCCCGCACATTGCCCGGGAAGCGATAGCTTTTCAGTGCATCGAGGGCCTGGGGGTGGAGTCTCGCTGCAGGTTGGCCGGTATCGGCGGCCAGGCGCTTGAGTATGTGGCTGGCCAGTATTTCGATGTCATCGCGACGCTCGCGCAAGGGTGGCACCCGGAGTTCGATCACGTTCAAGCGGTAGTAAAGATCATGGCGAAAGCGTCCGGCGGCGACTTCGGCGCCAAGGTCCTTGTGTGTGGCGCAGAGAATGCGCACATCCACCGCCACTTCCTGCTGCCCGCCGACACTGCGTACGGCTTTCTCCTGAATCGCGCGCAGCAGTTTGACTTGCATGGCCAACGGCAGGTCAGCCACTTCGTCGAGGAGCAGGGTGCCGCCGTGAGCTGTCTGGAACAGACCGGGTTTGTCTTCGATGGCGCCGCTGAAACTGCCTTTGCGATGGCCGAAAAACTCACTCTCCAACAGTTCCGAAGGAATTGCCGCGCAGTTGATCGCAATGAACGGCTGATTGGTGCGGGGGCTTTGATCATGGATCAGGCGCGCGACCAACTCCTTGCCGCTGCCGGATTCTCCGCTGATGTATACCGTCGCATGGCTGCTGGCCAGTTTGATGATCTGTTTGCGCAGGTTGCGCATGGGCAATGAGTCGCCCAGCAAGCGACGATCGATGCCGATCCCGCGGGCAGGAACCAGCAGGGCGCTGGCGACCAGTTCACGCAGGCGCGCAAGGTCCACCGGTTTGGTCAGGAAGTCGAATGCCCCGGCCTTGAGCACGTTGATCGCGGTTTCGAGGCTGGCATAGGCGGTGATCATCGCCACCTGGACCTGAGGGTGGCATTGCTGGATGTGCTGCACCAACTCCAGGCCAGTACCATCCGGCAACTGCATGTCGGTCAGGCATAGATCGAAGGTTTCGCGTTGTAGCAGGGATTGCGCTTCGCCAACGTTGCGGGCGTTGAACGTCTCCAGTCTCATCCTTCCCAGGGTGATTTCCAGGAGTTCGCGAATGTCCGGCTCGTCATCGACGATCAAGACTTTTTGTCGTGGTCTCGTGTTCAACGTGGGCTCCGTCCGTGAGCATAGGTGATACAAAAGCAGCCGCTTTCCTGGCGTGCCTTGAAGTCTAGGCGGGACAGAATGCTTTCGTCCGGCTGGCCGGACAGATAAAGCCCCAGGCCCTTGATATAGGGGGCTGGGGCTTCATTATCGAGTATTTCCAGTGATTTCAGGTCGAGCCATGGCGGCGACATTTGCTCGCGGCACAACAAGTGGAGGACGTTTTCGATTACCCGGTTCATTCGCAGAGAGTGATCTTGAATAATCTGCGTCAGACGTCAATCGACGCCTTTCAGTTCCTTGAGTGCGTGCGATAGTCCTCAATCGGCCGTCATTTCGGGTGGCGTATCAGCGGCCTCTGGAACCCTTGTCTTGCTCGAGATGAGCCTGGCTGCAATACCATTGTTGGTCGTGGCTCAGCGCGCGGTCACGGGGCAGGTGAACGCCGCAATGGGCACAGCGGACCATGGGCGCCGCTTCCCGTTCGGCAGGGGGCCTGGGGGTGGATGCCTGCCCCTTGAACTTGCGCCAGAACCATACTCCAGCGGCAATCAGGGCAATCCAGAACAATAAACGAAGCATGGTGTGCTGCTTTTTGACTAGTGATTAGCTAGTTTAGCCAAGGACATGGCCAGCGCACAGCCTAATAGCTTATGTAGGAGCGAGCTTGCTCGCGATGGTCTCAAGGACGACGCGTTTATTCAGACAAAGCGCGTTAACGTTGACGTCCATCGCGAGCAAGCTCGCTCCTACAAGTCTCCCTTTTTGCACAACCCGAGGTGTCAGTCGAACACGCCGAAGGTCATGTGGCTGAACCACGAACGGTCGCTGTCGTTGCCTTGCGCTTCGTGATTTTCTTCTTCGACCGCTTCGCCATTGTCGTCTTTAGGCTTGAGCTCGGCCGGGATTGCGTCCTTGGCGTCCTGGAATTGCCTCTGGACGTCCTGGTTGGCGCGGGTTTCACCCGGTGGCAGCGGCGGACGCGACTCGATCAGGCCCAGGGTCGCCTTGCTCAGCCACGAACGGTTGTCGGCTTCGGCTACGGTCGGCACGAACTGACCGTCGACCAGGGTCGGGTGGTTCGGGTAGTTGAGCTTCAGGGCTTCCAGGCTGGTGGCAGCCAGTTCGTCCAGGTGCATGCGCTGGTAGGCCTCGGTCATCACCGCCAGGCCGTCGCCGACCGAAGGGGTTTCCTGGAAGTTTTCCACCACGTAACGACCGCGGTTCGCGGCGGCGACATAAGCCTGGCGGGTCAGGTAGTAGTCGGCCACGTGAATTTCGTAGGCCGCCAGCAGGTTGCGCAGATAAATCATGCGCTGCTTGGCGTCTGGTGCGTAGCGGCTGTTCGGGAAGCGGCTGGTCAGCTGGGCGAATTCGTTATAGGAGTCGCGGGCGGCGCCCGGGTCACGCTTGGTCATGTCCAGCGGCAGGAAGCGCGCCAGCAGGCCGACGTCCTGGTCGAAAGAAGTCAGGCCCTTGAGGTAGTAGGCGTAATCGACGTTGGGATGCTGTGGGTGCAGACGAATGAAGCGTTCCGCAGCGGACTTGGCCGCTTCTGGCTCGGTGTTCTTGTAGTTGGCGTAGATGAGTTCGAGTTGCGCCTGATCGGCATAGCGACCGAACGGATAACGCGATTCCAGAGCCTTGAGCTTGGCGATGGCACTGGTGTAGCTACTGTTGTCCAGGTCGTTTTGAGCCTGTTGGTACAGCTCGACTTCACTGAGGTTTTCGTCTACGACTTCCTTCGATGAGCAAGCAGCGGTCAATGCGAGGATGGCGATCAGCAGCAGGTGTTTCACTTGCATGGCGGCTTGCGTCCCTATGACGGCCGCTGTCTTGGGCGTGGCCGTCCTGTTATGATGAACGCCCCGTTGAATAGCCTCGGGGCAAAAGACGCCGTATTTAACCACAAGCGCGCAGCCGAAACCAAAGGCTGTGCCGACGCCTAGTCTGAGCATGTCCGATAAAATTGAACTTCGCGCAGAGGTGCCGTCCGAATTGGGCGGCCAACGCCTCGATCAAGTCGCCGCACAATTATTCGCTGAGCACTCGCGCTCGCGCCTTTCCGCCTGGATCAAAGACGGCCGCCTGACTGTGGATGGGGCGGTTATCCGCCCGCGAGACATCGTCCATGGCGGCGCCATCCTTGAGTTGACTGCCGAGCAGGAAGCTCAGGGCGAATGGGTCGCTCAAGACATTGCCCTGGACATCGTCTACGAAGACGACGACATCCTGGTGATCAACAAGCCTGCGGGCCTGGTGGTGCACCCGGCTGCCGGTCATGCCGATGGCACCCTGCTCAACGCCTTGCTGCACCACGTGCCGGACATCATCAATGTGCCCCGCGCCGGTATCGTGCATCGCCTGGACAAGGACACCACCGGTCTGATGGTGGTGGCCAAGACCATTCAAGCGCAGACGCAGTTGGTGACACAGTTGCAGAGCCGCAGCGTCAGCCGGATCTACGAGTGCATCGTGATCGGTGTGGTGACAGCCGGAGGCAAGATCAATGCGCCGATCGGTCGTCACGGCCAGCAGCGCCAGCGCATGGCCGTGATGGAAGGTGGCAAGCAGGCCGTCAGCCATTACCGCGTGCTCGAGCGTTTCCGCTCCCACACCCACGTGCGGGTGAAGCTGGAAACCGGTCGTACGCACCAGATTCGCGTACACATGGCGCACATCAACTACCCGTTGGTCGGAGATCCCGCCTACGGTGGTCGTTTCCGTATTCCGCCGGCCGCCAACCCAACCATGGTCGAATCCCTGAAAAACTTCCCGCGTCAGGCGCTGCATGCGCGTTTCCTGGAACTGGATCATCCGACCACTGGTAAGCGCATGAGCTGGGAATCGCCGTTGCCGGAAGATTTCGTCTGGCTGCTGACCCTGCTCAAGCAAGACCGCGAGGCGTTCGTCGGATGAGTGACTGGCTGATTCCTGACTGGCCCGCGCCGGCCGGGGTCAAGGCCTGTGTGACCACTCGTGCGGGCGGCGTCAGTGTGGCGCCGTTCGACAGCCTCAACCTCGGCGATCACGTCGGAGACAGCCCTGAAGCTGTTGCCGAGAATCGCCGTCGTCTTACCGATCATTTCTCCATTCAACCGGCCTGGCTGCAGCAGGTCCACGGCATTGTCGTGGCCCATGCCGATCCAGGCCGGGTGGTCACCGCCGATGCCAGTTGGACGTCGACACCCGGTATCGCCTGTGCGGCGATGACGGCCGATTGCCTGCCAGCGTTGTTTTGTGACCGTGCCGGTACTCGTGTCGCGGCGGCCCATGCCGGTTGGCGCGGGCTGGCTGCTGGTGTAATGGAGGCCACGCTCGACAGTCTGGCGGTACCGCCTGCCGAAGTATTGGTCTGGCTCGGCCCGGCGATCGGCCCGCAAGCCTTTGAAGTCGGCCCGGAAGTGCGTGAAACCTTCGTGCAGCAGTTGCCGCAAGCGTCAGAAGCCTTCGTGCCAAGCCAAAACCCCGGCAAGTTCATGGCCGACATCTATATGCTGGCCCGCTTGCGTCTGGCAGCTCGTGGTGTAACGGCTGTCTATGGTGGTGGTTTCTGCACCGTAAACGACCCTCGCTTCTTTTCTTATCGCCGTGCGTCCCGCACCGGTCGATTCGCCTCGCTGATCTGGCTCGCCCGCTAAGCTTCCCTGACCTGCATCAACGTCCCGACGCTTGAATCTCCCAGAATCGACCACATCTATTGTGGTATCTGGCAGGTTTCTTCATTCAGGATGTTTTATAGGTCCGGCCTGCTCAAAAGGAAGGTGACCCATGCGTATAGACCGTTTAACCAGCAAATTGCAGTTAGCGTTGTCCGATGCCCAATCCCTGGCTGTCGGTCACGATCATCCGGCCATCGAGCCGGCGCACTTGATGCAAGCCTTGCTCGAACAGCAGGGTGGCTCGATCAAGCCCCTGTTGATGCAGGTGGGCTTCGACGTCAATAGCCTGCGTAAAGAGCTGACCAAAGAGCTCGACCAGCTACCGAAAATCCAGAACCCGACCGGTGACGTGAACATGTCGCAGGATCTGGCGCGCCTGCTCAACCAGGCCGACCGTCTGGCCCAGCAAAAGGGCGACCAGTTCATCTCCAGCGAACTGGTGCTGCTCGCCGCCATGGACGAGAACAGCAAGCTCGGCAAACTGTTGCTCGGCCAGGGCGTGAGCAAGAAAGCCCTGGAAAATGCGATCAACAACCTGCGCGGTGGCGAGGCCGTCAACGACCCGAACCACGAAGAGGCGCGCCAGGCGCTGGACAAATACACCGTCGACCTGACCAAGCGCGCCGAAGACGGCAAGCTCGATCCGGTGATCGGCCGTGACGATGAAATTCGCCGCACAATCCAGGTGCTGCAACGTCGGACCAAGAACAACCCGGTGCTGATCGGTGAGCCTGGCGTGGGTAAAACCGCCATCGCCGAAGGCCTGGCCCAGCGCATCATCAATGGCGAAGTGCCGGATGGCCTCAAGGGCAAGCGCCTGTTGTCCCTGGACATGGGGGCGCTGATTGCCGGTGCCAAGTATCGCGGTGAGTTCGAAGAGCGCCTGAAATCCCTGCTCAATGAACTGTCGAAGCAGGAAGGGCAGATCATCCTGTTCATCGACGAACTGCACACCATGGTCGGCGCTGGTAAAGGCGAAGGCTCGATGGATGCGGGCAACATGCTCAAGCCGGCCCTGGCCCGTGGTGAGCTGCACTGCGTAGGCGCCACCACGCTCAACGAGTACCGCCAATACATAGAGAAGGACGCCGCCCTCGAGCGACGTTTCCAGAAAGTGCTGGTGGACGAGCCGAGCGAAGAAGACACCATCGCCATCCTGCGTGGCCTCAAGGAGCGGTATGAGGTTCACCACAAGGTGGCGATCACTGACGGCGCGATCATTGCCGCAGCCAAGCTCAGCCATCGCTACATCACTGACCGGCAGTTGCCGGACAAGGCCATCGACCTGATCGACGAGGCCGCCAGCCGCATCCGCATGGAAATCGACTCCAAGCCGGAAGTGCTGGACCGTCTGGAGCGCCGCCTGATTCAGCTGAAGGTGGAATCCCAGGCGCTGAAGAAAGAAAGCGACGACGCGGCGAAGAAACGTCTGGAAAAATTGCAGGAAGAAATCGCTCGTCATGAGCGTGAGTACTCGGATCTCGAGGAAATCTGGAACTCGGAAAAAGCCGAGGTTCAGGGTTCGGCGCAGATCCAGCAGAAGATCGAACAGTCCCGTCAGGAACTGGAAGCCGCTCGCCGTAAAGGCGACCTGAACCGCATGGCGGAATTGCAGTACGGGGTGATCCCGGACCTGGAACGCAGCCTGCAAATGGTCGACCAGCATGGCAAAGCCGAAAACCAGTTGCTGCGCAGCAAGGTGACTGAAGAAGAGATCGCCGAAGTCGTTTCGAAGTGGACCGGTATTCCGGTGTCGAAAATGCTCGAAGGCGAGCGTGAAAAGCTGATGAAGATGGAAAGCCTGTTGCACCAGCGTGTGATCGGCCAGGACGAAGCGGTTGTGGCGGTTTCCAACGCGGTGCGGCGTTCCCGCGCCGGGTTGTCCGACCCGAATCGCCCGAGCGGCTCGTTCATGTTCCTCGGCCCGACCGGTGTCGGTAAAACCGAGCTGTGCAAGGCGCTGGCCGAGTTCCTCTTTGATACTGAAGAGGCGATGGTGCGGATCGACATGTCCGAGTTCATGGAGAAACATTCCGTGGCTCGCTTGATCGGTGCGCCACCAGGATATGTCGGTTATGAAGAGGGCGGTTACCTGACCGAGGCGGTGCGTCGCAAGCCTTACTCGGTGATCCTGATGGACGAAGTCGAGAAGGCGCACCCGGATGTGTTCAACATCTTGCTGCAAGTGCTCGAGGATGGTCGTTTGACCGACAGCCATGGCCGTACGGTGGACTTCAAGAACACCGTGATTGTCATGACCTCCAACCTGGGGTCGGTGCAGATCCAGGAACTGGTCGGTGATCGTGAGGCGCAGCGTGCAGCGGTGATGGATGCGATTTCCAGCCACTTCCGGCCGGAGTTCATCAACCGGGTCGACGAAGTGGTGATTTTCGAGCCGTTGGCGCGAGATCAGATCGCTGGCATTACCGAGATCCAGTTGGGTCGTCTGCGCAGCCGCCTGACCGAGCGGGAACTGAAGCTTGAGCTCAGCCCTGAAGCCATGGACAAGCTGATCGCGGTCGGTTACGACCCGGTGTATGGCGCACGGCCGCTCAAGCGCGCTATCCAGCGCTGGATCGAGAACCCGCTGGCGCAGCTGATCCTGTCCGGTCGATTCATGCCGGGCGATACCGCTCACGGTGTGGTGGAAAACGACGAAATCGTCTTCGTCTGACCCGCTACCACACCTGTAGGAGCGAGCTCGCTCGCGAAGGTCGTTAACGATAACGCGGGTTGGCTGGCTCAACGCGGCGCTCGTGAATTCTTCGCGAGCAAGCTCGCTCCTACAACTGGCCTAGCATTGTGAGGCCTTTTTTTCGTTAGGCTGTTGAACTCAAAGGAAAAGGCTTGTAAAGTGCGCCCCGCAGTCAGTCACCCGCCAGGGTTTCCGCTCACCAGGCAGGAATCCAAAATAAGTTGCAAATCATTAACTTGAAAGCAATTTAGGGGGTTGACAGAGGTGCTGAAGATTGTAGAATAGCGCGCCTCAGACACACGAACGCAGCGATGCGAACGGGTCGAAGAGAACGCAGTAAAGCTTCAAAGTTGTAAATTGAAATGTGTAGTTCCGTGATAGCTCAGTCGGTAGAGCAAATGACTGTTAATCATTGGGTCCCAGGTTCGAGTCCTGGTCACGGAGCCAATTTCAAACCGGGGTATAGCGCAGTCCGGTAGCGCGCCTGCTTTGGGAGCAGGATGTCAGGAGTTCGAATCCCCTTACCCCGACCATTTTTGGGTCGTTAGCTCAGTTGGTAGAGCAGTTGGCTTTTAACCAATTGGTCGTAGGTTCGAATCCCACACGACCCACCATTTTTGAAACCAGTTAACGCTGGAATCGAATCTTAAGATCAGAGGCCAAAAGCGCTGATCGAAGAAGGCGCCTTCAAGGGTGCCTTTTTTTTACCGGGGTATAGCGCAGTCCGGTAGCGCGCCTGCTTTGGGAGCAGGATGTCAGGAGTTCGAATCCCCTTACCCCGACCATATTAAAAATCCTCGTATCGAAAGATACGGGGATTTTTTTTGTCTGTTAATTGCTTGCCGCGGATCAATTGTAGGAGCAGCCGGTCGACGCTCGATTGCTCGCGAAGATCGTTAACGAAAACGCAGCGTTTCTGGTTTAACGCGGCGCTCTCAGGTTCTTCGCGAGCAATCGAGCGTCGACCGGCTGCTCCTACAGGTGTTAGTGCAACTTAAGGCGCGGCTCAGTCCCGCGACCGATCTTGCTGCCCAGCATCAGCATCGCCGTGCGGAACGGCCCGTACAGCGCCATCTGGTGCATGCGGTACAGCGACACGTAGAACATCCGCGCCAGCCAGCCTTCGAGCATCACGCTGCCGGTAAGGTTGCCCATCAAGTTACCCACAGCCGAAAAACGCGACAGCGAGATCAGCGAGCCGTAGTCGGTGTACTTGTACTCCGGCAGTGCCTTGCCTTCGATGCGCAGTTTCAACGATTTGGCCAGCAATGAAGCCTGTTGGTGAGCGGCCTGGGCACGTGGCGGCACATTGCGGTCGCTACCCGGTTGCGGGCAGGCGGCGCAGTCACCGAAGGCGAAGATGTTCTCGTCGCGAGTGGTTTGCAGGGTCGGCAGCACTTGCAGCTGATTGATGCGGTTGGTTTCCAGGCCATCGATGTCCTTGAGGAAACCCGGTGCGCGAATCCCCGCAGCCCAGACCTTCAGGCTAGCGTTGATCACTTTGCCGTCGGCGGTAATCAAGGCGTCTGCCGTCACTTCGCTGACAGCGGCATTGGTCATGACGTTGACCCCGAGTTTCTCCAGGGTTTTATGCACAGGTCCGCCAATCCGCTCTGGCAGCGCCGGCAGGACTCGTGGTCCGGCTTCGATCAGGGTGATGTGCATGTTTTCCGGTTTGATCCGGTCCAGGCCATAGGCCGCCAATTCATGGGCGGCGTTGTGCAGTTCGGCGGCCAGCTCGACCCCGGTGGCACCGGCGCCGACGATGGCTACGCTGATTTGCTCGACTTTGTCGGTCTGCCCGGCATGGGCGCGCAGGTAGTGATTGAGCAGTTGCTGGTGGAAACGCTCGGCCTGTTTACGAGTGTCGAGGAACAGGCAGTGTTGCGCCGCGCCCTGGGTGCCGAAATCGTTGGTGGTACTGCCGACGGAGATCACCAGCGAGTCGTAAGGCACTTCGCGGGCCGGCACCAGTTCCAGGCCGGCTTCGTCATAGGTGGCGGCCAGCTGGATTTTCTTCTTCGCGCGATCGATCCCGCTCATGCGCCCCAGCTGGAACTCGAAGTGGTTCCATTTGGCCTGGGCGACATAGTTGAGTTCGTCTTCGGAAGAGTTCAGGGAGCCGGCCGCCACTTCGTGCAACAACGGTTTCCAGATGTGGGTCAGGTTCGTGTCGACCAGCATCACGCTGGCCGTGCCGCGCTTGCCCAGAGTCTTACCCAGACGGGTAGCCAACTCCAGACCGCCGGCGCCGCCGCCGACAATGACAATACGATGGGACATGGGGATAACTCGCAAGGCTAAAAGAAATCTTTGTCGTCGTTACCCACGCGAGCGCAAGGCAGCTCATAGCGTCAGGTAACTGATAAGTCGGCTCAACAGGCCCAGACCAATGGTCACTGCCAATACCAGCACAAGGAGCATCCAGGGCCGGAAAGGCCGGCGCTCGACTTGGTGCTGGGACAACTGCAGGTACTCTTCGACATGCTTTTGGTCGTCGGGGTTCAGGCGGCTGGTCATATCGGGCCTCGTCAGGGGTAGACGTTGCTGAATGTGTGGAAGCTACAGGGAAATCATTCAGCTGTGAACGAAGCTTAGCTGCTGACCGGGGAAAGGCTCGAGGCTCACAGACTGATCCCGACATCAAAAACAATGCTGCGCCCCAGGTTGCTGCGCAGGAAATCCGGCGCATCCGGGTGAGCGAACAGCACACGGGCGAAGGTCGGCCCGACCAGCGACAGCGAACGCCAGCCCTGGCGCAGGTATTCGGTCGGTGGCGGGAAATGGCTGTTGAGGTCCAGCACTTCGCGTTTGAGGCTGGCGAAGGCAATGATGTCCAGCTCACCCAGATCCATGCCGCGCTCTTTGTAGTTGTGCGCTTTTTTGCGCAAAGTCG
Source organism: Pseudomonas sp. GL-R-19 (assembly GCF_019956375.1). Lineage (NCBI taxonomy): Bacteria > Pseudomonadati > Pseudomonadota > Gammaproteobacteria > Pseudomonadales > Pseudomonadaceae > Pseudomonas > Pseudomonas sp. GL-R-19. The sequence goes on from NZ_JAHBDJ010000005.1 coordinate 89,983, forward strand.
GCGCCAATCGCAGCAAGAACTCGTTGGCGGGGATACGTCGTGGCTTGGCCTCGCGGCGCACCAGTTGACTCAGGGAAAACGCGCTGCGTCGGCGTTGCAGTTCGTCGCGCCATTCATCGTTGAGGCGCCGGCCCTCGTCGAGCACGAAGAACACCTCGAAACTGGCATCGCGAAACAACACATCCGGCGGCTCCCCGGCGGGGGCGAATTCATCGGCACGATAGGGAATGTTCAAGCCTTGCAGCAGGCGCTGGCACACCCAACGCTCACGCTCCCATTTGCGGGCATTGGACAGGAACGCGTTGGCTTGCTCGGCCGCGATGGTCAGCAGGCGTAAATAGTCTGAGTCATCCATAGGCCCAAGCTTAGCGTTCAAACGTGATCGCAAAGAAGACAATTTTGTCGTAGAGGCTCATAGCCTTCCGTTCCCATGCCCGTTCCAGGGCCCTGCACAAAACGGATAGTGATCTGCGCGCACTGGCTATTGCCACGTATCGGGCGCCTCTACCCTCGGCTGTACGGACGTAAGCCGTGTTACCGACGCTCTAAAAAAACAACAACAAGAGATATATGCCATGCGCAAGATCGACGTACATGAGGTTATCGACAACGCTCGTTTCAACCACTTTCACTGGATGGTGCTGTTCTGGTGTGCCCTGATCATCATCTTCGACGGTTACGATCTGGTGATCTACGGCGTGGTCTTGCCGATGCTGATGAAAGAGTGGGGGCTCAGTCCTCTGCAAGCCGGTGCACTGGGCAGTTATGCGCTGTTCGGCATGATGTTCGGCGCGCTGTTCTTCGGCCCGCTGTCGGACAGGATCGGCCGCAAAAAAGCCATCACGATCTGCGTGATGCTCTTCAGTGGCTTCACCGTGCTCAATGGTTTCGCCCGAAACCCCACCGAGTTCGGCCTCTGTCGCTTCATTGCCGGGCTCGGCATCGGTGGCGTGATGCCTAACGTCGTGGCACTGATGAACGAGTACGCGCCGAAAAAAATCCGCAGCACGCTGGTTGCGATCATGTTCAGCGGTTACTCGGTGGGCGGCATGCTGTCCGCCGGACTGGGCATTGTGTTGATCCCGAGTTTCGGCTGGCAGTCGGTGTTTTACGTGGCGGTCCTGCCGTTGATGTTGTTGCCGCTGATCATGTATTTCCTGCCCGAATCGGTGGGCTTCATGTTGCGTCAGGGGCGCAATGAAGAGGCGCGCAATATTCTTGAGCGCGTCGATCCGGCCTACGTCGCGCAAACGTCCGATCAAATGCACATGGCCGAAGTGAAAGGCACGGGCACCCCGGTGTTGCAGCTGTTCCGTGAAGGCCGAGCGCTGCGCACGCTGATGCTGTGGCTGGCGTTTTTCTGCTGCCTGTTGATGGTGTACGCGTTGAGTTCCTGGCTACCGAAACTGATGGCCAACGCCGGTTACAGCCTGGGTTCGAGCCTGTCGTTCCTGCTGGTGTTGAACTTCGGGGCGATCTTCGGCGCGGTCGGTGGCGGGGTGCTGGGCGACAAACTCAATCTGCCGAAAGTGCTGGCGGTGTTTTTCGCCATGGCGGCGGTGTCGATAACCCTGTTGGGCTTCAACAGCCCAACGCCGGTGTTGTACCTGCTGATCGCCATTGCGGGTGCCACCACCATTGGCTCGCAGATTCTCTTGTACGCCTGCGCCGCGCAGTTTTATTCCATGACGATTCGCTCAACCGGTCTGGGCTGGGCGTCGGGCATTGGGCGCAACGGGGCCATCGTCGGTCCTCTGTTGGGCGGCGCCTTGCTCGGGATCAGCCTGCCGCTGCAACTGAACTTCATGGCGTTTGCCTTGCCCGGTGCGGTGGCGGCCTTTGCCATGACTGTGTTCGCCATCAGCAGCCGGCGTAGCGTCTCTGCAGTCAACCCTGCCCTGTCAGCGACCGGTGCCTGAATCATGAAAGCGTTTTTCCAGGACTTCTCGGTGTCAGCCGCCGTGGCCGGATTCATTGCCACGGTGATTTCCTATGCCGGCCCGTTGGTGATCATCTTTCAGGCAGCAGAAGCGGCACATCTTTCGCGGGAAGTGTTGTCGTCCTGGATCTGGGCGATCTCCATTGGCAGCGCCGTGCTCGGTATCGGTTTGAGCCTGCGCTACCGCGTTCCGGTGATCATCGCCTGGTCGGCGCCGGGCTCGGCGTTGCTGGTGACGCTGTTGCCGGACATCTCCATGGCAGAGGCGGTGGGGGCTTATCTGGTCAGCAGCCTGATCATTTTCGCGGTTGGCATCTCGGGGGCTTTCGACCGGATCATCAGCAAGCTGCCCGCGGCCATCGCGGCGGCGATGCTGGCGGGGATCCTGTTCAGTTTCGGCACCGGATTGTTCGTGTCGATGCAGCACAAGCCGTTGCTGGTCCTGGCGATGTTTGCCTGCTACCTGATCTGCAAGCGTGTGATGCCGCGTTATGCAGTGATGATGGTGCTGCTGGTGGGCTGTTCGATTGCCGCGTTCACCGGTGATTTGCATCGTGAAGCACTGGTGATCGGCCTGGCCACGCCGGTGTGGATCTCGCCCGAGTTCAGCCTGGGCGCGATCCTGAACATCGCCTTGCCGCTGGTGATGGTGGCGCTGACCGGTCAGTTCGTGCCCGGCATGGCGGTGCTGCGCGCCAGCGGTTATCCGACGCAGGCGAGCCCGATCATCGCCAGTAGCGCGCTGTGCGCGGCATTGCTGGCGCCGTTTGGTTGCCATGGACTGAATCTGGCGGCGATCACCGCGGCGATCTGCACGGGTCGCGAATCCCACGAAGATCCTCGCAAGCGCTACGTGGCCGGGGTCGTCGGCGGCCTGTGTTACCTGCTGCTGGGGATCTTCGGCGCCACGCTGGTCTCGCTGTTTTCCGCGTTCCCCAAAGAGTTGATCGCAGCACTGGCCGGGCTGGCCTTGTTCGCCGCCATTGCCGGCGCGTTAACGGGCGCGATGGCTGTGCCGAGCGATCGTGAAGCCGCACTGGTGACCTTTCTGGTCACGGCTTCGGGCATGTCGCTGTTTGGATTGTCCGCCGCATTTTGGGGGCTGATTTTCGGCATGGTCACCCATGTGCTGTTGAGCGCCCGTCGCCCCGAATCCGTTACTGCTGAAGCACTTCAACCTGTCGATCAATAACAATAAGAGAAAAACGATGAAACAGAATCTCCCAACAACCGGTTCGGTGTTGTCCATGGCTGTCGTCTCGAGTTTTTCCAGCTGCGCGATGGCCGCCGAAAGTGGATTTATTGAAGACACCACCGCCACCTTGCAAGCACGTAATTACTACTTCAGCCGCGACTATTCCGACATCGTCGGCGCCAACCAGCAATCGAAGGCTGAAGAGTGGGCCCAGGGTTTCATCCTCAACGTGAAGTCCGGATACACCCAGGGCACCGTCGGTTTTGGGGTGGATATCATCGGCTTGCTCGGCCTCAAGCTCGACAGCGCCCCGGACCGGGTCAATACCGGTTTGCTACCGGTGCAGGACGATGGCCGCGCGGCGAACGATTACAGCCGTCTGGAAGGCGCGTTGAAGATGCGTTACTCAAAGACCGAGCTGAAAGTTGGTGAGTTGCAACCCAATTTGCCGGTGCTGGTGTTCAGCGATATTCGTCTGCTGCCGCCGAGTTATCAGGGCGCAAGCATCACCTCCAACGAGATCAATGGCCTGACCCTGCAGGGCGGTCACTTGAGTTCGACCAGCCTGCGCAACGAGGCCGGCGACGAAAAGATGCAAGCCATGCTCGGCCATGTGCCGCAGCGCCAGGTCAGCAGTGACGGTTTCAATTTTGCCGGCGCCGATTATGCATTCAACGACAAACGCAGCTCGGTCAGCGCCTGGTACGGGCAACTGGAAGACATCTATAACCAGCGCTTCCTGGGCCTCAAGCACAGCGAACCGGTGGGCGACTGGATCCTCGGCGCCAATCTCGGTTACTTCGATTCCCGCGAGGATGGCAAAAAGCTGTTGGGCAATATCGACAACCAGGCGTTCTTCTCGTTGCTGTCGGCCAAGCGTGGCGGCCATACGTTTTACGTCGGCTATCAAGGCATGTTCGGTGACAGCGCGTTCCCACGGGTGTTTGCCAACATCTCACCACTGGGCAACGAAGTGCCGACCTACGAGTTCGCCTTCACCGATGAGCGCTCCTGGCAGGCGCGCTACGACTACGACTTCGCGGCGCTCGGCGTACCGGGGCTGACCAGCACCGTGCGTTACATCACCGGCAATAACGTCGATACCGGCAAGGGGTTTGAAGGCAAGGACCGCGAACGCGATCTGGATATTGGCTATGTGCTGCAAAGCGGCAGTCTCAAAGGCCTGGGGATTCGCGTGCGCAATGCAATGGCGCGTTCCAACTACCGCAGTGATATCGATGAAAACCGCCTGATCCTTAGCTACACGTGGACCCTGCTATGAGCGCCTGATCACAGGTTGCTGGTGCAATCACCGATGACTTCGTAGGTGACGCGTCGGGTCTGGCCCTGATGATCGACATACACCATGGTCGCCGGGACAACCCCGCACGCGGTCGCGGTGTCCGAGACGGAAACCACCTTGGCGATGTCCAGTGGCTGCGCCGGGTTGTACAGGACTGCGAGGGGCTCGTTGTCGGCGGCTATGGCCGAGGTGGCGATGACGCTCAGCAGCAGGCTGATCAACGCTTTCATGTTGGCGTGCTCCGTGTCGGTTTTGATGTTTGAATTTTAGTCTTTGCCACCGACAGATAAAGGGGCGAACGCCGGATGCAGCCTTACATAAAACGTAACAGTCATCGCCCGAGGGGGGCTTATGGATGTGCTTAACAACTTGCGCGTGTTCATCCGGGTGGTGGACTGCGCCAGTTTCACCGGGGCTGCCGATGCGTTGGATCTGTCGACCGCGCAGGTATCCCGATTGGTGGCGGATCTGGAGGAGCATGTACAGGCGCGTCTGCTGCAACGCACCACGCGACGCTTGAGCCTGACCGACGCCGGCGAGCGCTTCCTGCTGCGCAGCCGGCAAATCGTCGAAGCCATGGATGAGGCGACGGCCGAGGCTCGTGGCGCTCATATCAATCCGGCCGGACGCCTGCGGGTGCACAGCATGAACGGTCTGGGTGTGCTGCTCACGCCGTTGATCGCCCGCTACAGCGAGCTTTATCCCGATGTGGTGTTCGAGCTGACCTTGTCGCAGCGCAATCCCGATCCGCTGGAGGAAGGGCACGATGTGGTGATTTCTATCGCTGCGGAACTGGCCGACTCGCAAATGGTTGCGCAGGCCATCGGGCAGATCTACAGCGTGCCCTGTGCCTCCCCGGCTTACTTGCAACGCCGGGGCGTGCCGCAGCAGCCGCAGGCGCTGAGCGATCATCAGTGCCTGCGCATGCTCGACCCGTTGTACAGCGATCAATGGGTTTTCCAGGATGAGCACGGCGAGCACGCCGTCAGCCCGGCCAAGACCTTTCAGTGCAATGTTGCCGAGTCGATGGTCAAGGCTTCGGAGGCGGGCATGGGCATCAGCCTGCTGCCGTTCTACACCGCGACGCGGCCCTTGAGCGACGGCACTTTGCTGCGCGTGTTACCGGCATGGCGCCTGCGCGAACGCAATGTGTATGCGCTGTATCCTTCGCGACGCTTTCTCGATGCCAAGGTGCGCACCTGGGTGGACTTTCTCAAGTCCGAGCTCCCGAAGCTGTTCGCCGAACATGACGCGGTGATGAGCGATCTGCGGCATTGGGCTTGAAGTCGAAGGGCAGGCGAGCGTCGGTGTAGACTAAGTGTCTGTTGTTCTTCGCCTGGGAGACGCGCGTAGCCATGATCGGTGCAGAGTTGCTGTCATCGCAAACCCTTGCGGTCGGCTGGCTGATCTATGTGCCGGTGTTGATCTGGGCCATCTGTCGCGCGCCGTGGGTTGAGCTATTCACCGACAGCCGTCGTCAGCATCTGCTGTTTGGAACGGTGTTTGCGCTGTTTCTGTTGTGGCTGGTGCGGCGGGACTTCGATACCGGCGTGTCTTATCACTTTATCGGCATGACGGCGGTGACCCTGTTGCTGGACTGGCCGCTGGCGCTGGTTGGCGGCCTGGTGGCGCAAACGGGGCTGGTGTTGCTCGGTCGACAGGATCTGGCGGCGGTTGGGGTCAATGGTGCGCTGCTGATCGCGTTGCCGGTGCTGGTCACTGAGTGCTGCGCCATTCTGGTGGAGCGTGCGCAGCCACGAAATCCCTTCGTGTATATCTTCGTGTCCGGCTTCTTTGCGGCGGCGCTGTCGGCGTTGCTGTGTCTGCTGCTGGCGCTTTGGTTGTTATGGTTCGACGAGCGTTTTGCCATGCCGTACTGGCTGGAAGATTTTGTCGGATATCTGTGGCTGATCATTTTTCCCGAAGCGTTTATCAACGGCATGATCGTCAGTGCGCTGGTGGTGTTTTGTCCGGAGTGGCTGGAGACGTTCAACCGCACACGCTATCTCTCGGCTCCCTGGAAGGACGACGATCCCAAGTCCTGATCCACGCAAAGCCTGGAATCGCCGTCTCGATGGATCAGTGGCGCGGGTCGAAGTCGCCGCTGAACATCTCGTCCTCGGCATCGGGAGGCACTGGAATCTTGTGCTCTTCTGACGCCCAGGCGCCCAGGTCGATCAGTTTGCAGCGGTCGGAGCAAAATGGCCGGTATTTGCTCTCGGCGGTCCATTCCACGGGGGCGCCGCAGGTTGGGCATTCGACGGTTGTTGGTTGGCTCATGACTGGCCTCCACGCAAAGAAAGATAAAAGTGATGCAGGCGTTCGACCTCGCTGTACAGCCAGGCGAGGTCGCGGTCATTGACCACGACGTCGTCGGCATGGCTCACGCGATCCTGGCGGCAGGACTGGGCCTTGAGGATCGCCTGGACTTGCTGCTCGCTGGTCTGGTCACGTTGCAGGGTGCGTTCGATCTGCAATTGTTCGGGGGCATCGATCACCAGCACCCGTTGAGTCATGGCGTATTGCCCGGACTCGATCAGCAGCGGCGAAACCAGAATCGCATAAGGCGATTTTGCCAGCGCCAAGTGGTGAGCGATCTCCTCGCCGATCAACGGATGCAGGAGGGCTTCCAGCCAGCGGCGCTCTTCAGGCACTTCGAAGATCAATTTGCGTAGCGCGGCGCGGTCCAGTTGCCCGTCGGCCTGTAACACGCCGGGACCGAAGTGTTCGGCGATTTGTGCCAGTGCCGGGCGGCCAGGTTCAACTACCCAGCGAGCGGCATGATCGGCGTCGACCACATGCACGCCCAGATCGATGAAGTGTTGGGCGGCCGCACTTTTGCCGCTGCCGATGCCGCCGGTCAGGCCGAGAATCCAGGGTTTTTCCACAGGGCTATTCATTTCAAACCGACAAACTGCCAATAGAGGTCGGTTATTTGACCACCCCAGAGCAACGCAATCCAGCCGGCAATGGCCAGATAGGGGCCGAAAGGGATTGGCGTCGAGGTTTTTGCGTTGCGCAAGCGCAGCATCATCAGCCCGATAATGGCACCCACCAGCGAGGACAGCAGGATGGTCAGCGGCAGAATCTGCCAGCCACCCCAGGCGCCCAGCATCGCCAGCAGCTTGAAATCTCCGTAGCCCATGCCGTCCTTGCCCGTGATCAGTTTGAACAGCCAGAACACCGACCACAGCAGGCCGTAGCCGGCAATCGCGCCCCAAAGCGCCTCGTGCAACGACACGAACAGGCCGAAACTGTTGACGATCAACCCCAGCCACATCAACGGCAGCACCAGTACGTCCGGCAATATCTGATGTTCGGCGTCGATCAGGCTCATCGCCAGCAAGCCCCAGCTCAGGACCAGCACCAGGCCGGCCGGCCAACCGAAGCCGAAGTGCCAGGCAACAAACGCCGACAACAGCCCGCAGGCCAGTTCGGTCAACGGATAGCGCGGGCTGATTGCCGCCGCACAGGCCGAACAGCGCCCGCGCAAAAATACATAACTGAGCAGCGGGATGTTTTCCCAGGCGCGGATTCGGTGACCGCAGTGCGGGCACTGGGAATGGGGCAGCAACAGGTTGTAGGTCGGCAGCGGTGTTTCGCCAGGCAGCCCGAGAATGTCATGGGCCTGCTCACGCCAGTCGCGTTCGAGCATTTTCGGCAGGCGCCAGATCACGACATTGAGGAAACTGCCGACCAGCAGGCCGGTGATGCCTGCGAGAAGGACAAAGGCCAGCGCAGAGTGAATCAGAATTTCATTCAAGGGCATGTCAGATCGCTGAGCCAAGTTGGAAGATGGGCAGGTACATGGCAACTACCAGTCCACCGACGATAACACCCAGCACCACCATGATGAACGGCTCCATCAGGCTGGTGAGGTTATCGACCATGTTATCGACGTTGTCTTCATAGAACCCCGCGACTTTGTCGAGCATGGCGTCCAGGGTGCCTGACTCTTCGCCGATGGCAGTCATCTGTATCGCCATGTTCGGGAAGACACCGCAGGTACGCATGGCGAAATTCAATTGCATGCCGGTCGAGATGTCCTGCCGGATGCGCAGCACCGCGCGCTTGAACACGATATTGCCGGTCGCACCGGCCACTGATTCCAGGGCCTCCACCAGCGGTACACCGGCAGCGAACGTGGTCGACAGTGTACGGGCGAACCGGGCCACGGCGGACTTGTGCATCAGGGGGCCCACCAGCGGCAGTTTCAGCAGCCAGGTGTCCATCCGGTCACGCAATGCCTTGGATGTCCTGAGGGCGTGGCGCACGCCGAAGGCCATGGTGATCAGCGTGCCAAGGACCACCCACCACCAGGCCTGCATGAATTGCGACAGGCCAATGACCATCACGGTGAAGGCCGGCAGTTCGGCGCCAAAGCCTTTGAACACGGATTCGAACTGCGGCACGACATTGACCAGCAGAATCCCGCTGACAATCGCCGCGACGAACACCACTACCAGCGGGTAGGTCATGGCTTTCCTGATCCTGGCCTTGAGGCTTTCGCTTTTTTCCTTGTAGGTCGCGACCCGCTCCAAAAGGGTGTCGAGGGCACCGGCCTGCTCGCCGGCATCCACCAGGTTGCAATACAGCTCGTCGAAATACCGGGGCTTCTTGCGCAGGGCGGCGGCGAAGCTGCTGCCTGCTGAAACTTCCTGTTTCAGTTCGTCCACCAGCTTGCGCATGGCTGGATTGTCGAAGCCCTCGCCGATGATGTCGAAGGACTGCAGCAACGGCACGCCGGCTTTCATCATCGTCGCCATTTGCCGGGTGAACAGGGCAATGTCATGGGCCTTGATGCGCTTGCCCATGTCGAAAATCGACGGATTTTTTTTGCGAACCTTGCCCGGACTGATGCCTTGCTTGCGCAGTTTCGCCTTGATCAGCGCCGGGTTTTGAGCGCTGAGTTCGCCGGTCACTTTTGTGCCTTTGCGGTCGATGCCTTCCCATGCATACACGCTGACTTTCGCTGCCTTGACCGCCATGTTCAGTCCTGGGTATTCCAATTGAATTGCTCTTATAGCCTAGTCAAGGGACGGGGCCAAACCCGCAAGGGTAAGGTGACAAAAAACGTCAGATAGTGCCGATCCTGGTAATAGGTAAGGGCTTTACCGCCACCATGCCCCCTGTCAACAGGGGCTTTTGGCCTTGGCACAGGCTGTGCTGCCATGGGGCAGGTCATGAGCTTTCGACTCATGCATGGAGCCTGTACATGAACAAACAAAAAGGTTTTACCCTGATCGAGTTGCTCGTCGTGGTGGCGATCATCGGGATCCTGGCAACTCTGGGACTGCCGATGTATTCCAAATACCAGGCTCGGGCCAAAGTCACGGCGGCGCTGGCCGAACTGACTGCAATGAAGGTGCCGTTCGAGGATGTGATTAACCAGGGGGAAACCCCGACAATTGCCAACGTGGCGCCCGCCGGCGCGACATCGACCAACCACTGCGCCCTGTCTGTGACGGCTTCAACTGCGGAGGGGGCGGGATCAATCGTATGTACGTTGCACAATGCCCCGGGGGTGGTCCAGGGCAAAACCGTTATCCTGACACGGGACGAAACCAAAGGCTGGTCATGTAAGAGCAGCGTTTCCCCGGATTACTTGCCCAAAGGGTGTTCCGGTTCCGCGACATGAATAGCTGAATCAAATCCCCGCCATTGCGGGGTTTTTCCTGTTTATCGAACCGTCGTCAAAAGCTACAGAGAAAGCTCGGAAATTCAGGATCTTAGGAACTTTCCAGAAACCCGCAACTTGCATGCTGCGTTTCTGCGTCTCGTGCATTTTGCATGATTCCGAAAATTGGCTGATTTTATAATTTGTTGATTTATCAGGTTTTGTTCTCTGCTTTAAAGTTGGCATAGCGTTCGCAATATCCCAGGTAACCCTGCCGACATGGCACCCGGCAGACTTTTCCGAAAAACAGGAGTTACTCGTATGAAAAAGTTCGCTATCACTGCCGCTGCTGCGACCGCGCTGACCCTGACCATGGCCAACGTCGCGTTTGCTCAAACCACCCAGGCAACTCAGTCGCCAATGGTGCTGGCTGCCGGTGAAATGGCCAAAGCGAAAGAAGCTACTTCCGATACCTGGATCACCACTAAAGTCAAAGCCGACCTGATGACCGAAAAAGGTATTCCAGGTAGCGATATCAAGGTTGAAACCAACGAAGGCGTGGTATCGCTGTCGTCGACCACCGCCGTGACCGATTCGCAAAAAGAAATGGCAGTGTCCATCACCAAGAAAATCAAAGGCGTCAAGGCGGTCTCCGCTGACGGCCTGAAAGCCGAGTAAGGCAAAGCTTCTCGCCTGGACCGGGAGAAGGCGCGACAGACGGGCCGAGTCTTACGTCTGTTGCAACCTCAGTGTTCATGCGAAGGGCCATAAGGATGTGGCCGTCACGGGCCCCGCGCATTTTTGCCGGGGCCAAATCAATTGTGGGAGCGGGCTTGCTGCCACATTGGATAGTGGCAAATTAGTTGCCGCGTTTGCTGGTGATCTGCTTCAGCCGATTACCTTCGAACCGCAAGTATTGATACATCCCGCCATTCGGTCCGTAGGTCCATTCCTCGACCTGAAACTCCTCGCGCCGATCGGCACTGCGCTTGTAACCCAGCAGGTCGCGACTGACCGGTTCTCCGCACTTGTGCAAGACCTCACTCGAGCGATCACCGACGCTGATCAATTGGCTGCCACAGCGCAGGGTATCGGCCGCCCAGGCCTGACTGATCGATAGCGCCAGAACCAGGCCTGCCAGCAGCCACCGAATCATCACTCGGCATCCAGATGCATCGGTGTCACCACGCGACCATCACTTTGCGCCTCGCCCAGATTGGCGTCGATGAAGTACACCCGGTCGTCTTCCAGCTGCGCCTTGTCGACCAGGTAATCCTTGATGCTGCTGGCGCGTTCCTGGCCCAGTTGACGCAACAGCACGTCACTGGAGCTCCAGAACTTGATCACCTCGGCGCGCATTTTCGCGGTGCGCTCTTCCTTGCCCAGGTCCTTCCATTCGGCAGGGGGCTGGGTTTTCAGGCGGATGCGGTAGATACCTTCAAGCAGCGGGCCTTTTTCGTCGTCCGGCACTTCCAGCAACGAAGCCTGGGCCGGGACCTTGTCGCCGCGGCGCTGGAGCATTTTGTAGTAGTTGTACTGGTATTCACGCTCCAGGCGTTGTTCGGCGATCAGCGGGCCATCGCTGCTCTGGGCGGCGGTGCCTTCGATTTCCAGGCGCAGGGCCGGGCGCTCCTTGAGTGCTTTGGACAGTTTGTCCAAGGCACCTTCGGCGTCCTTGCCCAAGTCGCTGGAACCGGCTGCGAATGAAACGCTGCCCAGGTCTTCCGAGCCACCACCGTTGACCAGCCCGCCAATGAGTTTGAACGGTGCTGCCGCGGCTTTGACGATCAGGTTGCGCAGGCTCTGCCAGATAATCGGCATGACGCTGAACTGAGGGTTGTTCAGGTCGCCGCTGACCGGCAGTTCGATGGAGATCTTGCCATCGACGTCCTTGAGCAAGGCAATCGCCAGTTTCAGCGGCAGGCTCACGGCGTCCGGACTGTCGACTTTTTCACCCAGTTGCAGTTGTTCGACCACCACTTTGTTATCAGCTTTGAGCTGGCCCTTGGTGATCTGGTAGTGCAAATCGAGATTGAGCCGGCCCTTGCGGATACGGTAGCCGGCGAACTTGCCGGAGTAGGGCGTCAGCGTGGTCAGTTCCACGCGTTTGAAGCTGGTGGCGATGTCGAGGCTGGCCATCGGATCGAATGGATTGACGGCGCCCTTGATGGTCACCGGCGCATAGCGATCGACCTTGCCCTTGACGTCGACACCGGCCGGTTTCGGCTGGCGGCTGTCGATGGTGCCGATCTGCCCGTTGAGCTGCTGGATGGCGGTGGCGAAGTTCGGGGTCAGGCTGAAGTCGGCGAAGTTGGCCGAACCGTCATTGATGAAAATGCCGCCGATGTGGATGCCCAACGGCTTTTCATTGCTGGCCGGCTTGCTCGCTGCCGGTTTTGCCCCGGAGTCCGCGGGTTGCGGAATCAGCAGGTCATCGATGTTGGTGGTGCGATCATCGTTGATCATGAAGCGCGCATAAGGCTGGAACAGGTTGATCTTGTCGATCGACAGGCTGTCTCCATGCTGATAGTTCAGGCCTTCGACCACGACCTGTTGCCACTTGAGGAAGTCGCGGGTTTTCAGGGTGTCCAGGGTATGCAACTGATCGACCTGGGCGCGGCCGGCGATGCTGAAGGCCAGGGGCTCGGTGCTTTTCAGGTCGACCGCCAGATCGCTGCCGAGCATGCCGCTGCGCAGTTCCAGGCGAATGAACGGGGTGATGTAGGACTGAGCGACCCGCAGGTCGATGTCCCTGGTCTGGACCTTCAGTCTGGCGCTGACGGGGGCCAGGTTGACCTCGCCCTCGGCCATGATCCTGCCCTGCTTGCCCACACCGGTATCGAGCTTGAGGGTAAAGGGCGAGCCGTTGAGGCTGTCGAAGTTTTGCAGGTCGAGGTTCAGCGGGCTCAGATCCAGGGCGACGGCGGGTTGTGCCTTGCGGTCAGCCAGATGCACCTGGTAGTCGCGCAACTGCACGTCCTTGAGCAGCACTTGCCAAGGTTTGTCTGGCGCGGCTGGTTCAGGTTTCGGTGAGTCAGCTGCCGCCGGGGCGCTGGCCGGTTCGGCATCCGCCTTGGCTTTGGCTGCGGGTTTTGACGGTTGGCTGGCGAACAGTTTCTGCCAGTCGAGTTGGCCGTCGGACTCCAGGGCGGCCCAGGTTTCCAGTTTATGGCTGCGGATCTTGCCGACCACCACTTGCTGCTTGGCCAGGTCTACAGTGGTTTCACTGACGTCCAGGCGTTCGAGCTTCACCAGCGGCCGACCATCCGGGGCCTTGATCGCGAAGGGTGCAATGTTGACCGCTACATTGCTCAACAGCAGCTCGGTTTCCTTGGCCAGGCTGAATTTGTAGTCGGTACTGATGCTCATGACGCCGTTTTCGAGGTCCAGTGGCACGGCGTCGCGCACATAGGGCCAGAAGGCTTTCATCTTGCCATCGGTGATTTTCAGCTTACCTTCGGAGGCGATCGGGACCAGGCTGAAGTTGCCGGTCCAGTCGATCTGTCCGCCATTGGGGCCGACGGCCACCAAGGTCATGTCGGCGCTGTCATCGGGCAGGGTGCTGAGGTTCTTCAACTCGAAATCGAGTGTGTCGTAGAGAAACTCGATGGGCTCGCTGGGCCGGGCATCTTCAAAGTGCACGGCGCCGCCGGCCAGTTTGATCCGCTCGATGCGCAGCGGAAACGGCTTGGCATCCGGGTCGGCGGGTGTAGGTTCGCTCGCTGGCAGTTTGAACAGCCCCAGCAGATTGAGTTTGCCGTCCTTGCCGAACAGGATTTCGGTCTTGGGCTTGTCCAGTTCGACATCGGACAGGTGCACCGCCTTGGTCCACAGGCTGTCGAGTTGCAGATTGGCGTACAGGCGTTCGAAACCGACCTGCTCCTTGCCGGGCTCGCCGATGTTCAAGCCCCACAGGGTCAGTTCAAGGCTGAACGGATTGAATTCGATCCGCTGGATCGTGGCGGGTGTAGTGGCGTAGTTGGCCAGTTGCTGGTTGGCAACGCGCAGCGCGACACCCGGTAAAATCAGAAAACCCAGCAAGCTGTAGAGGGCCAGAGCAGTCAACAAGGCGCCGACGGCGCGAATCAATCCTTTGTACATGTGCGGCTTCATCTGTCTGGATCGGAGTGCCTTGGAGTATGGCACGCGTTTCCGGTTCCCAAGTGATCGCCCTGTTCAGTAAGTTTCAGATTTCTCCCACAGTAATCAGAGCTGCAAGATCAGGGTTTTCAGCGGTGGTTGCTGATCCATCGACGGGAAGTCGGCGCCCGGCTTCATCACGCTCCACTCACGCACCGGCCGCCCGGCCTTCTCTGCGCAACGCAAAACCTGCTCGCGCCAGTCGTCCATGCTGACTTTCGCCAGGTTGTTGCAGCAGATCAGCACGCCGTTGTCGGCAGTGGTCAGCAGGGCCGGTTTGAGCAGGCTCTGGTAGTCGCGCAGCAGGTCGACGGTGCCGAATGCGCTCTTGGCCCACGCCGGAGGGTCGAGCAGCACCAGATCGTACTGGCGCTGTTCCAGGCGCTGATAGCTCGGCAGTTTTTGCCCGCGGCGCTGGCTGATCGGCAGGCCGGCCAGTTGGCGAATGGCCGGGAAGTAGTCGGACTGGATAAATTCCATGGTTGGCAACTGCGGATTGAGTTGACCGTTCTCTCGGCCGACCGCCAGGTTGCCTTCGGCGAAGTCCAGGTTGCACACCTCGCGCGCACCACCGGCGGCAGCACAGAGGCCGACACCACAGGTGTAGGCGAACAGGTTCAGCACGCTTTTGTTTTTGCTGTGGTCCTTGACCCAGCCACGGGTGTTGCGCAGGTCGAGGAACAGCAGCGGGTCTTGTCCGGAATGGCGACCACGCACCCGATAGTTCAGGCCCCATTCGTGGCCAACCAGGTCTTGCAGAGCGGCTTCGTCGGCGCGGTAGACGATGTCTTCGCGATCGATGCGCGAGTTGCCACGGGAGCGGTCGTTGTAGACCAGCAGGGTGTCAAAACCAAGGTGCTGATTGATCGTTTCGTGCAGTTGCAGCAGTTCCTCGCGCTCCAGCGATTGGTGGAAGCTCTGCACCATCAGTTGCGGACCGTAGCGGTCGATGGTCAGGCCACCGGCACCTTCCTGGCTGCCGTGGAACAGGCGATAGCAATCGGTGCCCTGGCTGTGCAGCTCCGTCAGCAGATCCTGGCGACGTTCGAGGGCGGCGCGCAGCGCCTGATTCAAGGAAGACATGCTGGGCGCCTTGCAGGAGGGAATTGGGCGCGGGAGTTTAACACTGTGGAACAGAGATGAGGGGCTTGCCCGTGGCGAGGGAGCTTGCTCCCGCTGGGCTGCGAAGCGGCCCCAAAATCCTGGTACGTTTCGATTTATATGCGAGTGCTGCGCACTCGAGCGGGAGCAAGCTCCCTCGCCACAGAGTGATCACATTCAAGGACCTGTACTCAGGTCAGCAACCCCATCCGCCGTTTGGCCCGCTGCACCGATCCATTACGCACCGCCCAGCGCAGCATCGGCGCACTGCGATTGACACTGGCGCGGATCAGCTTGCGTTGCAGCGGGTTCTGGCTGACGCCGAGCATGTCACTGGCCCAGTCCGGCAGCAGATCGACCCCGGCCTGCATCATCAAACCGCCGAAAGGCTTGGCCAGGCGACTGGGGGAGGGGGCGTTCAGCAACAGGTGCAGGACTTCACGACTGCGCTCGTCACACAGCAGTTGTGGACGGATGCGCTCAAGGTAGTCGGCAATTTCCCGCCGCGAACGGGGTACATCCCTGGCCCCGAGTCGCTCGGCGATCAGGGCAATTTCAGCGTAATAGCGATCCTGATCGGCTGGGGACAGGTGCGGATTGCGATAGCGCAAGTGTGCAGCGAGGAAATTACTGACTTCCGCCACGTGCACCCATGTCAGTAAATCGGGATCGCTGGCAGCGTAGGGGCGCCCATCCGGCGCGGTGCCGGTAATCTGCGAGTGGATGGTACGGACCTTCTCGATCAACCAGTCTGCGTCCTGTCGTGAGCCGAACGTAGTGCCGGAAATGAACTGCCCAGTACGGCGCAAGCGGCCGAGCATGTCTTCACGAAAGTTTGAATGGTCCCAAACCCCGGCCAACGCCAGCGGGTGCAGGGCTTGCAGCATCAGGGCACTGATGCCGCCGATCAGCATGCTGCTGAAATCGCCATGGACTTGCCAGCTCACCGAGTCTGGCCCGAACAGCCCAGGGTCGCCCTTGGGGTTTTCCAGGTCGAGTTTGCCCAGGGACAAACCGCTCAGGCTCATGATCTGGGTTTCGATGCGGGTGCGGATGAATTCCATGGCCACTCAATGGTTTTCTGTAGGAGCGAGCTCGCTCGCGATGGACGTTAACGGTAACGCGTTTCTCCTGAATACACGCGGCGCGCTTGAGTTCATCGCGAGCAAGCTCGCTCCTACAAAGGCCAGTACGTCATTGATTCAGGCGTTTATCGATCAAGTCTTGCACCACGCTCGGGTCAGCCAGGGTCGAAGTGTCGCCCAGGCTGTCGAGTTCATTGCAGGCGATCTTGCGTAGAATGCGCCGCATGATCTTGCCTGAACGGGTTTTCGGCAGGGCCGGCGCCCACTGGATCAAATCCGGTTTGGCGAAACTGCCGATTTCCTGGCTGACGAGGGCCAGCAATTCTTTCTTCAGTTCATCGCTGGTTTCGACGCCTTTCATGGGCGTGACGAAGACATAGATGCCCTGGCCTTTGATGTCGTGGGGATAACCGACTGCAGCTGCTTCGGCGATGCTCTCGTGCAGCACCAGGGCGCTTTCCACTTCGGCGGTGCCGATGCGGTGGCCGGACACGTTGATCACATCGTCGATGCGCCCGGTGATCCAGTAATCACCATCTTCATCGCGTCGTGCGCCGTCACCGGTGAAGTAGTAGCCGGGGTAAGGTTTGAAATAGGTGTCGACCATGCGTTGCGGGTCGCGATAGACGCTGCGGATCTGTGCCGGCCAGCTGGACTTCAAGGCGAGTACGCCGCTGCCGGCGCCTTTGATTTCCTTGCCCTGCTCGTCGAGCAATACCGGCTGTACGCCGAACATCGGTTGTGTCGCGCAACCGGGCTTGATCCGCTGTGCACTGACCAGCGGGCTGAGCATGATGGCGCCGGTTTCGGTCTGCCACCAGGTATCGACGATCGGGCAGCGCTCTTCGCCGACCTCATGGAAGTACCACTGCCACGCTTCCGGGTTGATCGGCTCGCCGACCGTACCGAGCAGCCTGACGCTGGCGCGGGATGTTTGTTTCAACGGTTCGGGGCCTTCGCGCATCAGCGCACGCAGCGCCGTCGGGGCGGTGTAGAAAATGTTCACCTTGTGCTTGTCGATCACCTGCCAGAAGCGCGAGGTACTCGGGTAGCTCGGTACGCCTTCGAAGATCAGCGTGGTCGCGCCGTTGGCCAGCGGGCCGTACACAATGTAGCTGTGGCCTGTGACCCAGCCGATGTCGGCGGTGCACCAGAAGACTTCGCCATCGCGGTAGTCCAGCACGTACTTGAAGGTCATCGCGGCTTGCAACAGGTAGCCGCCGGTGGTGTGCAGCACGCCTTTGGGTTTGCCGGTACTGCCGGAGGTGTAGAGGATGAACAACGGGTCCTCGGCGTCCATCGGCTCGGGCAGGCAATCGGCGCTGGCATCGTGCAGGGCCTGCTGATACTTGATGTCCCGTCCATCGACCCAGTTCACCTGCCCCTTGGTGCGCTCGACCACCAGCACGCTGCTCACGTCCGGGCAGCTTTGCAGCGCCTTGTCGACGTTATGCTTGAGGGGCACGACCTTGCCGCCGCGCACGCCTTCGTCCGCGGTAATCACGGTACGACAGTCGGCGTCGAGAATACGATCGCGCAACGAGTCCGGGGAGAAGCCGCCGAACACCACCGAATGCACCGCGCCAATGCGGGTACAGGCCAGCATGGCGTAGGCCGCCTCGGGAATCATCGGCAGGTAGATGCACACGCGGTCGCCTTTTTTCACGCCACGGCTTTTCAGCACGTTAGCCAGGCGGCAGACGTTTTCATGCAAATTTTTGTAGGTAATGGAGGTGGAGTCGGCAGGGTCGTCGCCTTCCCAGATGATGGCGACCTGATCGCCGCGTTTTTCCAGGTGCCGGTCGATGCAGTTGTAGCTGACGTTCAGCTTTGCACCGGCAAACCAGCTGGCCTCACCGGTCTTCAGGTCGTAGCGCTGGACGGTCTGCCACGGTGCGCTCCAGTCGAGGAAGCGGGTGGCCTGTTCAGCCCAGAACGTACTGGGGTGTTCAACGGACTCGCGGTACAGGCGCTGATAGTCGTCTTGACTCAATTGTGCAGCCCGGCGGACGGCATCGGCTTTGGGGAACGTGCTGATATCGAACATGACGGTTCCTTATTCTTGTTTTGCGACAAAGATAAAGATGCGCCGAGTAGTCAAAGGGTTCAAGTCAGTCGCCAATCGGTATGGAGACAGGCTCACCGCAGAATGAGAGAACACCATAAACCACTGTGGGAGCAGCCGGTCGACGCTCGATTGCTCGCGATGGGGGCGTGACAGTCAATATAGTTGTCGACTGTCAGACCGCTATCGTCGGATCGCCGCCCGGAGCAAGCTCGCTCCCACAGGGAATTTCTTTCGTCCACAGACTCTGTGCTCTACACAAAGCCTGTGGGCTGTGCTGTCAAATCACCCGCGGTGACGACCACGGAAGTAGTTGATCAGCCCTTGGGTCGAGGCGTCCTCGGCCGCGGTTTCTTCGCTGCCGACCAGGCGGTTGTAGACGCCTTTGCCCAGCTCCTTGCCCAGCTCCACTCCCCACTGGTCGAAGGCGTTGATGCCCCAGATCACGCTTTGCACGAAGACTTTGTGCTCGTACATCGCCACCAGTGCGCCGAGGCGACGCGGGCTGATGCGCTCGACCACCAGGGTGTTGCTCGGGCGGTTGCCCGGGATCACCTTGTGCGGCGCGAGTTTGTGCACCTCGGCCTCACTCATGCCTTTCTCGCGCAGTTCGGTTTCGGCCTCGCCAAGGGTCTTGCCGAGCATCAGCGCCTGGCTCTGCGACAGGCAGTTGGCGTACAGCCACTGGTGGTGGTCGGACACCGGGTTGAAGCTTACGATCGGCACGATGAAGTCAGCCGGGATCAACTGGGTGCCCTGGTGCAGCAACTGGTGATAGGCATGCTGACCGTTGCAACCTACGCCGCCCCAGATCACCGGCCCGGTGTCAGTGGACACAGGCTTGCCGTCCTGGCGTACGCTCTTGCCGTTGGATTCCATGTCCAGCTGTTGCAGGTGCTTGGTGATGTTACGCAGGTAATGGTCGTACGGCAGGATCGCGTGGCTTTGGGCGCCCCAGAAGTTGCCGTACCACACGCCGAGCAAGGCCAGCAGCACCGGCATGTTCTGTTCGAACGGCGCGCTCTGGAAGTGCTGGTCCATGGTGTAGGCACCGGACAGCAATTCCTTGAAGTTGGACATGCCGATGGCCAGGGCAATCGGCAAGCCGATGGCCGACCACAGCGAGTAGCGCCCGCCGACCCAGTCCCACATCGGGAAGATGTTCTCTTCGCGGATGCCGAACGCTACCGCGGCGGCGTTGTTGCTCGATACCGCGATGAAGTGACGATACAACTCGGCTTCCGAACCACCCTGAGCCAGGTACCAGGCACGGGCGGCCTGGGCGTTCTTCAGGGTTTCGAGGGTGTTGAAGGATTTCGACGAGACGATGAACAGCGTGGTTTCGGCACGCAGCTTCATGGTCAGTTCGTGGAACTCGCTGCCGTCGATGTTCGCCAGGTAATGGCAACGCACGCCTTTCTGGGCGTAAGACAGCAGCGCTTCGGACACCAGCTCAGGGCCGAGGAAGGAGCCGCCGATGCCGATGTTGACCACGTCGGTGATCGGCTTCTCGGTGTAACCACGCCACAGACCGTCGTGGATACGGCCGACGAGGTCGGTGATCTGGTTCAGCACTTTGTGCACTTCGGGCATCACGTTGACGCCGTTGACCGACAGCTTGTCGCCAACCGGGCGGCGCAGGGCGGTGTGCAGGGCCGGACGGCCTTCGGAAGAGTTGACGATTTCGCCGTCGAACAGCGATTTGATTGCGCCCTTGAGGTCGACTTCGTTGGCCAGACCCACCAGCAAATTGCGGGTTTCGGCGTTGATCAGGTTTTTCGAATAGTCGAGAAACAGGCCGCAGCTGCTGAGGGTGAATTGAGTAAAACGCTGCGGATCGGCATTGAAGGCTTCGCGCATGCTGAAATCCTGCATGGCTTGGCGGTGGTCATTCAACGCTTGCCAGGCGGGCAAAGCGGTAACGTCGTGAGGAGTGCGGTAATACGCCATCGCTGCGGGTTTCCTTATTACTTGAACGGCCTTTTGAACACTAAAAATCCCGGAGCGCTGTGGGTGGGCGTTCCGGTCAACTGCGTCGAAACGATTTCATGGCGCAGGGCGAATACAGTAAACCCCGCGCAATGATCTGTCTTGCCTTTGTCTGACCTGTTTCCGGTACTTTTTTAACACCAAAGTTAGGAACGGTCCGACAAACGGAAGAGACAGGACTCGGATCAGGCGACCTGGACCGGAATGGCGTTGCTGGTGTGGCTCAGTTCATTGCCCGGCGCCATGTAGAGCATGCGCGGCTTGAAGTTGAGCAGTTCGGCTTCGCTGTAATGGGCGTAAGCGCAGATGATCACGCGATCGCCGACCTTGGCCTTGTGCGCCGCGGCGCCATTGACCGAGATCATGCGCGAACCTTCTTCACCACGGATGGCGTAGGTGGTGAAGCGCTCGCCGTTGTCGACGTTGTAGATCTGGATTTGTTCGTACTCGTGGATGCCGGACAGGTCCAGCCATTCACCGTCGATGGCGCAGGAGCCTTCGTAATCGAGTACAGCGTGGGTGACTTCGGCGCGATGCAGCTTGGCTTTGAGCATGATGGCGTGCATGAGTATTTCCCAGGTCGGAATCGAACGGCGGGCAGCGCCCACAGGCGCGTAGGAGCTGCCGCAGGCTGCGATCTTTTGATCTCGCCGTTGCTTTTGGTTTTGTTGTTTGATCTTGCTGCTTAAACCGCAGCGTCGAGGTTCAGGTGCAGGTTGTCGATCAACCGCGTCGTACCGAGGAACGCCGCCACCAGAATCACCAGGTCACGATCCTGCGCCGTCGCTGGGCGCAAGGTCAGGGCATGGCGGACTTCCAGATAGTCAGGACGCAGGCCGGCCGTTTCGAGCTGTTTGATCTGGGTGTCGATCAGCGCCGGGTAGTCGCGTTCGCCCTGCTTGATCGCCTCGCCGATCGCTTTCAGCGTGCGGTAGACCACCGGTGCCACAGCGCGTTGCTCTTCGTTGAGGAAGCCGTTGCGCGACGACAGCGCCAGGCCATCGGCCGCCCGTACGGTCGGCTCACCGATGATCTGGATCGGCATGTTCAGGTCATGTACCAGCGCACGTATCACCGCCAGTTGCTGGAAATCTTTTTCGCCGAAAATCGCCAGGTCCGGCTGGACCATGTTGAACAGCTTGCAGACCACTGTCGCCACGCCTTCGAAATGCCCCGGCCGGCTGGCACCGCACAGGCCTTCGGACAATTGCGGCACGCTGACGCGGGTCTGGCCGGTCATGCCGTCGGGGTACATCTCTTCAACAGTGGGGGCAAACAACAAATGGCAACCGGCCTGGAGCAGTTTTTCCTGGTCGGCGGCGAGGGTGCGCGGGTACTTGTCGAGGTCTTCGCCAGCACCGAATTGCAGCGGGTTGACGAAAACGCTCGCAACCACGAAGTCCGCCCGCTGGGAGGCTTTGGTCACCAGCGCCACGTGGCCGCTGTGCAGGTTGCCCATGGTTGGCACAAAGGCGATACGCTTGCCTTCGCTACGGGCACGGGCCACTGCGGCCCGTAGTTCGCGTACGGTTTTTACGGTGTTCATGCAGAGAATCCGTGTTCGATCCCAGGGAAGGTCGCCGCTTTGACTTCAGTCACGTAGGCATTCAGTGCTGCTTCAATGCTGGTTTGGCCAGTCATGAAGTTTTTTACGAATTTTGGCAAGCGGCCGGTAATGGACAGCCCCAGCATGTCGTGCAGAACCAGCACCTGGCCGTCGGTGCGATTGCCGGCGCCAATACCAATCACCGGTATCTTCACCGCCTGGGTGATTTCTTCGGCCAGTTCGCTCGGGACGCACTCGAGCAGCAACATTGCCGCCCCGGCCTGTTCCAGGGAAATCGCGTCGGCACGCATCTGCCTGGCCTGGTTTTCATTGCGACCCTGGACCTTGTAGCCGCCAAGGATGTTCACCGATTGCGGCGTCAGGCCCATGTGCGCGCAGACAGGGATGCCGCGTTCGGCCAGCAGGCGGATCGAATCGGCCAGCCACAACGCCCCTTCAACCTTCACCATATGCGCGCCGGCCTGCATCAACAGGGCGCTGTTGGTCATGGCTTGCTCGGTGGTGGCGTAGGCCATGAAAGGCAGGTCGGCGAGGATCAAGGCGTCGCTGTTACCGCGTTTGACGGCGGCCACGTGGTAAGCCATTTCTGCGGTGGTGACAGGCAAGGTGCTGTCATGGCCCTGCAAAACCATGCCGAGGGAGTCGCCCACCAGCAGCACTTCGACGCCAGCCTGATTGCAGGCGTGGGCGAAGGTCGCGTCGTAGCAGGTCAGCATGGTGATCTTTTCACCTTTTTGCTTCAGACCTTGCAGAGTGGTCAGGGTGATGGCTGGCATGAAAAACTTCCTCATTCAGGCGCTGTGGAAACTACTGCGAGTAACGCGCGTGATTCTTCGTTGAATACAGGCGCACGTTCTTTAGTCGTGCTTTTAAGGCCTGGATTGCGCCCTTGAATGCCGTGTTAGCGGCAGCGGGACGCCTATAGTCGTGAGGAGAACGAGGGAAGTCAATTGCGTGTGTTACCGCATTGTTACGGGTGGGGTGTTACCGGGGTAACTGATGCGATTCAGCAGCAGATGCCGCGCTCGACGCAAAACCAATGTGGGAGCGAGCCTGCTCGCGAATGCGGTGTGCCAGTCAACACCAATGCGAAATGACACACTGCATTCGCGAGCAGGCTCGCTCCCACAGGGGATTTGGGTCAGTTCCGGGGGAGGCGTTCCAGGCCGACGAACGGGCATGCCTCGAGCAGTTCGGCCAAGGTCCGGCCATCGGCCAGGCGCAGATCCGCAGGGGCCAGTTCCGCCAGCGGATACAACACGAAGGCCCGTTCCTGCATATGGTAATGGGGAACCTTGAGGCGCGGTTCGTCGATCAGGCGATTACCGAACAGCAAGATGTCGAGGTCCAGCGTGCGTGGCCCCCAGCGCTCAAGGCGCTCGCGACCCTGGCCGTTTTCGATGGCCTGCAAGGCATCCAGAAGGTCCAGCGGCGCCAGCGTGCTGTCGAGAGCGGCCACCGCATTGGTGTAGCGCGGTTGTCCGGGTAGCAGAGAGTCACTTTGATAAAACGCAGAAACCCCGACCAGCGCCGTTTGTGGCAAATGCGCCAGCGCCTCGATGGCGCTGCGCAATTGTTCGGCGGGGGCAGCCAGATTGCTGCCCATGCCGATGTAGATGCGTTCCATGGATTACTCGCCCGTGGTGCTCGAGGCGCCGGCGGCGCGTTTGCGCTTGGAACCACCGCTGCGGCGACGCTTGCGCGGGGCGCCGGTGCCTTCGTCCTTGCCGCTGAGGTCGCGAATCATGTCACGGCGCTCGCTTTCGTTGGCGTCCTGGTAGTCCGTCCACCATTCGCCCAGGCCATCGGTCTGCTCGCCGGCGCTTTCGCGTAGCAGCAGGAAGTCGTAGCCGGCGCGGAAGCGCGGATTGTCCAGCAACAGATCGGCACGTTTGCCGCTGCGGCGCGGCAGGCGTTCCTGCATGTCCCAGATCTCGCGGATCGGCATGGTGAAGCGTTTCGGAATCGCGATCCGCTGGCACTGTTCGGCAATCAGCTCGTGTGCCGCTTCCTGCATCGCTGGAATCGGTGGCATGCCCCGCTCCTGCAGGCGCAGGACGCGGGCCGGCAGGGCAGGCCAGAGCAGGGCTGCAAACAGGAACGCCGGGGTGACCGGTTTGTTCTGCTTGATCCGCAGGTCGGTGTTGATCAGGGCTTCGCTGATCAGGGTGTGGGTGTACGTCGGGTTGTATTCCAGTGCTTCGGCGCTGGCCGGGAACAGTGGATCGAACAACTGCAGGTCGACCAGCATTTCAAACGTATCGGCGGCATGACCGGAGAGGAACAGCTTGAGCACCTCTTCGAACAGGCGGGCCGACGGGATCTCGCGCAGCATCGGTGCCAGGCCGCGGATCGGCAGGGCGCTGTGTTTTTCGATGCCGAAGTTCAGCTTGGCGGCGAAACGCACGGCCCGCAGCATCCGTACCGGGTCTTCCTGGTAGCGTTGCGTCGGATCGCCGATCAGGCGGATCAGGTGGTTGCGGATGTCGTGTACGCCGTTGGCGTAGTCGAGGATGCGTTCGCTGACCGGATCGTAATACAAGGCATTGATGGTGAAGTCGCGACGTTGCGCGTCCTCTTCCAGGGTGCCATAGACGTTATCGCGCAAGATGCGCCCGCTTTCGTTGCGCGAAGACTGATTGCTGTCTTCCTCGTCTTCGTTCTGCGGGTGATTGGCGCGGAAGGTCGCGACTTCGATGATTTCGCGGCCGAAGTGGATGTGCACCAGTTTGAACCGGCGCCCGATGATTCGCGCGTTACGGAATTCGGCCCGTACCTGCTCCGGTGTGGCGCTGGTGGCAACGTCGAAATCTTTCGGTGTGATACCCAGCAGCATGTCGCGCACGCAACCGCCCACCAGGTAAGCCTGATAACCGGCGCTCTGCAGGCGTTCAACGATATTCACCGCGTAGCGGCTGAATTGCGCCTTCTGCAGCGAGTGTTGGCCGCTGTTGAGCACTTCAGGCGTGCTGCGAATGTGTTGCGTAGGACGCTTGGGAGAACGGAATGACTGGAACAGCTTCTTCAGCATGGGATGCACTGTTTGAAGGAATATTCGGCCATAACAGAAGAATGACCGCATGATGGGCGGGGATTCTAGCATTTAGTCGGGGGATGGTGTAGGACACAGCAGATATGAGCTGTAAGGCACAGGATGTAGGAGCTAGCTTGCTCCGGGCGGCGTTCCGACGATGGACGTGAACGATTACGCGTAAACCAGATGCCCCGATGTGCCTGTGGGATTTTCGCGAGCAGGCTCGCTCCTACAGTGATACGCGGGGTTTTCTGAATCGCAGAAACCACAAGGGGAGCCGAAGCTCCCCAAGAAGTAGTTGCATGCTCTATTTTTATTTTTGGTTTCGGGCTTCTTGTTTTTGTTGAGTGCCCTCGCCATGAAGCTTTCCTTCATGACCCTCCCAATCGGGAGTCAAGAGCAAACGGATTGCTTTGGTCGCTGTGTTGCAGTGATCTTGCGATCCAACCAGTACAGGCTCTGTCTTAAGACAGTTTTTGTTGTTCTCGGCCTGGTCGTGGGGCTAGCCCCAAATACAACACCTCTCCAAAAGAATCAGTTAGCTGCGCCTCTCGCCGTCTTGTTTTTATTGTGCGTGAGTCGATTCGTCTTATTTTTATTGTCTTGTGCATTGCTTGTTATTGTTCTTGTACCAAACATATAGCAGGGTGCGTGCCAACTTTTGCGAAACCCAATAAAACAAGGGGTTAGGCCGGCTGCAAGGCAATTCGAAGGCCAAAAAAAACCGGGGCTTCGTTACCGTAAGCCCCGGCTTCTGTTACGTGAAAAAACTGAGGTAACAGTTTTTCCACAAAGTCACGTGTTACCCGCACATGAGACAGGTGTGGTTCAGCTTTCGCTGGCCACCCCGGTCTTGCGCCGCGGGATGCCCAGGCGCTGACGGCGCTCCCACAGGCATTTGCGGCTGACCCCGAGTTTGCGGGCCAGCTCGGTTTCGGTCATGTGGTCCTGGTGCTCGAGGACGAAATGCTGGAAGTAGTCTTCCAGGGAGAGGTCTTCGGTCGGCTCGTGATTGCTGTTACTGGCATTGCCATTGCCCTGTTGTGGGGGCAGGCCAATGAATTCGTCGTCTTCCAGGTCGCCCAGCTCGATGTCGATGCCCAGCAGCTCGGCGGAAATTTCCGGGCTTTCGCACAGGATAACGGCACGCTCGACGGCATTTTCCAGTTCGCGAACGTTGCCCGGCCAGGAGTAGTGACGAATGGCTTGCTCGGCATCCGCGGCGAATTTCAGGTCGGTGCGGTTGATTCGCGCACTTTGCCGCGCCAGGAAGGCGTTGGCGATTTCGTTGACGTCCGCACCGCGTTCGCGAAGGGCTGGCAGCTTCAGCGCGATAACGTGGAGGCGGTAATACAAGTCTTCGCGGAACTGGCCGATCTTCGCCAGGCTCTTGAGGTCGCGGTGAGTCGCGGCGATCAGGCGCACATCGACTTTTTGCGACTGCACCGAGCCCACGCGACGAATTTCGCCTTCCTGCAATACGCGCAGCAGGCGAGCCTGGGCTTCCAGTGGCAGTTCGCCGATTTCGTCGAGGAACAAGGTGCCGCCGTCCGCCGCTTCCACCAGGCCGGCGCGTCCGGCGCTGGCGCCGGTGAATGCGCCTTTCTCGTGGCCGAACAGTTCGGACTCGATCAGGCTTTCCGGAATAGCCGCGCAGTTCACCGAAATCATCGGTGCCTTGGCGCGTTTGGACAGGTTGTGCAGGGCGCGCGCCACCAGCTCTTTACCGGTGCCCGATTCGCCCTGGATCAGAACGTTGGAATCGGTTGGTGCCACTTTGCGGATCTTGCCGTACAGGTCCTGCATCGGTGGGCACGAGCCAATAATGCCGATTTCACCGTTGCTGTTGTCGGTACCGGATTTTGCCGCGCCGTTGGCTGCTTTGCCGGCAACGGCCTCACCACCGGTTTGTACCGTTTGTCGGTCACGCAGGATTCGTGCGGCGGCTTGCAGCATTTCGTCGTGGTCGAATGGCTTGGCAATGTAATCCACTGCACCCATTTTCATCGAGTCGACTGCCGAGCGCAGGCTGGCATAGCTGGTCATGATCAGCACCGGCGTGCCTTGGGCTAGCTTGATCAGCTCCGTGCCGGGCGCGCCCGGCAGGCGCAGGTCACTGATGATCAGATCGAACGAGGGAATGGTGAAGCGTTCTTGTGCTTCCTGCACTGATCCGGCTTCGCTGACCTGGTACTGGTTACGTTCCAGCAGGCGGCGCAAGGCGGAGCGGATAATGGTTTCGTCTTCGACGATCAAAATGTGCGGCATTGATTCGATACTCTCGACGGTCTCAGTTCACAGCGGACGTCGCTTCGACATGACGCGGCAAAGTAACCCTGATTCGGGTGCCGCGTTGGCTTTGAACATCAGCCGGGCTGTCGATGGTGATTTGTCCATAATGCTCTTCAACGATGGAATAGACCAGTGCAAGGCCCAGACCGGTGCCTTCGCCAGGGTCCTTGGTGGTGAAGAAAGGTTCGAACAATCGGTCCATGATGCTCGACGGAATACCACTGCCTTCGTCTTCCACGATCAGATCGACCGTGTGTTCGCCAGCTTCGCTCTTGACCCGTACCGCACTGCCGGGAGGCGAGGCGTCACGGGCGTTTGAAAGCAGATTGATCAATACCTGTGCCAGCCGTTGCGGGTCGCCTTCGACCCAGTGTTCGGGGTCGCACAGGTTGTAGAACTGCACTTCGAAGTTGCGTCGGTTCAGGGCCAGCAGGCCGATGGCATCCTGAGCGACTTCGGCCAGACAGACGGGCTCGTCGCTGTGCTGATGGCTGCCGGCATGGGCAAAGCTCATCAGTGACTGGACGATGCGCGACACGCGTTTGGTCTGCTCGAGGATCTGGCCGCTGATTTCCTTCAGTTCGCCGTCTTCTTCACGTTCTTCGCGCAGGTTCTGCGCCAGGCACGCGATACCGGTGATCGGGTTGCCGATTTCATGGGCCACGCCGGCCGCCAGTCGACCGATGCTGGCCAGACGCTCGGAATGCACCAGTTTGTCCTCGAGCATCTGGGTTTCGGTCAAGTCTTCCACCAGCAACACCAGGCCACTGTTGCCCGGCGCGAGGGGTTCGTCGATCGCCGCTTTGTGCAGGTTCAACCAGCGTGTCTGGCCGTCGAGGGCCAGGTGCTGCTTGTGCAAGTGTTCGTCCGGCAGGTTGATGAAACCTTGCAGCAGTTCTTTCCAAGGATCGGCAATGGTGCTCAGGCGCGAACCGACCACGCGCTGCGCGGTGATGCCGGTGAGTTCCTCCATGGCCTTGTTCCACATGAGGATTTCCTGGTCCTTGGCCAGCGAGCAAACGCCCATCGGCAATTCCTGCAAGGTCTGGCGGTGATAGCGGCGCAGGGCATCGAGTTCGGCGGCCAGGCCGGTCAGGCGCGAGTGGTAATCCTCGAGACGACTTTCGATGAAGTGAATGTCTTCGGTGACGTAGTTTTCGCCGCCGGCCTTGTAGGGCAGGAAGGTTTCGACCATGTCCTGGGCCACACTCGGGCCCATCAGGCCGGAGAGGTTGGCTTCGATGCGGTCGCGCAGGCGGCGCAGGGCGTATGGTCGGCGTTCATCGAAAGGCAGGTAGAGATCGCGCAGCGCTTGCTCGACTTCTTTCTGCGCAGCCTTGGCACCCAAGGGTTTTGCCAGTTGCGTGGCGAACTCCTGGGGCGAGGCGGCGTGCAGTTCCCGGCGTTGCGGGCGGCGCACGTTATCCACGGCGCAGGCTTCGGCAGCGCTGGCCTCTTCGGTGCTGGCGTTGGTGAACAGCGAGATCAGGGTGAACATCAGCACGTTGGCCGCCAGCGAGGCAATCGCCGCCATGTGCCAACTGGTGTCGTCCAGCACGTAGATCATGTTCAGCAGCGGAATGTAGAAGCCTTGCAGGTTGCCGACCAGGGGCAACAACATGGTCACCAGCCACACCAGGATCCCCGCCAGCAAACCGGCGATGAAGCCGCGACGGTTGGCGGTCGGCCAATACAGGACCGAGAGCACACCCGGCAGGAACTGCAACGTGGCGACGAACGCGACAATGCCGAGGTTGGCCAGGTCCTGCTCGGCACCGAGCAGCAGGTAGAAGCCGTAGCCGGCCATGATGATCGCGACAATCAACGCCCGGCGGGTCCAC
The DNA here is from genome assembly GCF_019956375.1 of Pseudomonas sp. GL-R-19. NCBI lineage: Bacteria > Pseudomonadati > Pseudomonadota > Gammaproteobacteria > Pseudomonadales > Pseudomonadaceae > Pseudomonas > Pseudomonas sp. GL-R-19. The sequence goes on from NZ_JAHBDJ010000005.1 coordinate 119,151, forward strand.
TTCAGCCAGCGGTAGATGTTGCCTTCGGCCGGTGGTTGATACAGCGGCAGCACCAGGTGGTTCAAGGCCATCCCGGACAGCGCCAGCGTGGTGACGATGATCAGGCCGCTGGCAGCGGACAGCCCGCCGACATACGCCAGCAACGCCAGCGCTTTGTTGTTGGCGGCGATACCGATGCCCAGGGTGAAGTATTCCGGGTTGGTGGTGGCGCCCAGTTTCAGGCCGGCCCAGAGAATCAGTGGCACCGCCAGGCTCATCAGCAGCAGGAACAGCGGCAGGCCCCAGCTCGCACTGACCAGCGAGCGCGGGTTGAGGTTCTCGGTAAAGGTCATGTGATACATGTGCGGCATCACGATCGCCGAGGCGAAGAACACCAGCAGCAGCGTACGCCACGGGCCTTCCTGCAAAGGCGTGTGCAGGGCAGCGAGGGCGGTCTGGTTTTGCAGCAGCCAAAGCTCAAGCTGTTGCGGGCCATCGAACACGCCGTAAAGCGCATACAGCCCGACACCGCCGAGGGCGATCAGCTTGATCACCGATTCGAACGCAATCGCGAACACCAGGCCTTCATGCTTTTCGCGGGTGGCGATGTGGCGGGAGCCGAAGAAAATCGTGAACAGCGTAATCAATGCGCAGAAGCTCAGGGCCACGCGATTCTGCACCGGCTCGCGAGTGAGGATACCAATGGAGTCGGCGACCGCCTGAATCTGCAAGGCCAGCAACGGCAATACACCGATCAGCATGAAAATCGTGGTCAGTGCACCGGCCCAGGTACTGCGGAAGCGGAAGGCAAACAGGTCCGCCAGCGACGACAGTTGATAGGTGCGGGTGATCTTCAGGATCGGGTAGAGCAGCACCGGCGCCAGCAGGAATGCCCCGGAAACGCCCAGGTAGCTGGACAGAAAACCGTAGCCGTACTGATAGGCCAGGCCCACGGTGCCATAAAACGCCCAGGCGCTGGCGTAGACGCCCAGTGACAGGGTGTAAGTCAGCGGGTGGCGAATGATCGCCCGCGGGATCATGCCCCGTTCGCTGATCCAGGCCACACCGAACAGCACCGCCAGGTACGCGGCGCTGATCAGGATCATCTGGGTCAGGCTAAAGCTCATCGGCATCTTTTTGGCTCTGCAGGATGAAAGTCACGACGATCAGAATCAGCCAAAGCAGATACGGGCGATACCAGGCGCCAGTGGCGTCGATCCACCAATCCATGATGGCCGGGGAAAACAGGTAAATCCCCACTACCAAAAGCAGGACCAAGCGATAGATGTACATCCCGGCCTCTCTTTTTTATGCGCGTGCCCGAAAACGTGCGGCGATGGTAACGGATGGGCGCGCCACTGCAAGTGCGATCACAACAGCTGCGCCTCGGGCAGGCTCAGTGTGCGCGGGATCAACGAGGCATCCCAGTGGGCAATGCCCCAGTTCAGCACTTCCCGTGGCGTGGCGTAAGCCAGTTCGGTTCCCGGGTTCTGTCCCACCGCCCGTAGCGCCCGCAGCAACAGGGGGGTTGCCTGATCCTCTGTCAGTGGTGGCGAACGGTAGGACTTACCAAGTTTATTGCCATCGGGCTGGGTAATCAGCGGGATATGCAGATAACGCGGCTGCGGCAGACCGAGCAACTCTTGCAGGTAGAGCTGGCGGGGCGTGGAGTCCAGCAGGTCGGCACCTCGAACGATATCGGTGATACCCTGCCAGGCATCGTCCAGGACCACGGCCAATTGATAGGCGTAGAGGCCGTCGCGGCGACGGATCACGAAGTCGCCGACTTCCCGGCCCAGATGCTGGCGGTATTCGCCTTGCACCCGGTCGATGAAGTGGTACTCCAGCTCCGGAACACGCAGGCGGATGGCGGCCCCGTCGGTGCCATGGCCGGCATTGCGGCACAGCCCCGGATAAATCCCGTGATACGGCTCCAGCTGTTTTCGCGAACAGGTGCAGGCGTAGGCCAGGCCGTGATTGAACAGGCGATTGAGTACCTCGGCGTAGGCATCGTGCCGCTCGCTTTGGCGAACCAGGTCGCCATCCCACTCGAAGCCATAGCTTTCCAGAGCCTTGAGAATGGCCGCCTGGGCTCCGGGTTCTTCACGGGGCGGATCAAGGTCTTCCATGCGCATCAGCCAGCGTCCGCCCACCGAGTGCGCGTCAAGGTAGGAGGCCAGCGCGGCGACCAGCGAGCCGAAGTGCAGATGGCCGCTAGGGGTGGGGGCGAAGCGCCCGATGTAGGTGGGGGAGGTGGCGGTCATGAATGCAATGTCACTTGTTCCGGGCTTGCGCCAGGCACTTGTGGGAGCGAGCCTGCTCGCGAATGCAGTGTATCAGCCAACATCGATGTCGAAGTTGATGGCCCCTTCGCGAGCAGGCTCGCTCCCACAGTATTTTGCCGAGGTGGATCCTGGAAACAAAAACGGAGCGTTCGCACGCTCCGCTCTTCGTTCAAGTCGCCATTATTTGCCGACTTGCTTTTCCTTGATTTCCGCCAGAGTCTTGCAGTCGATGCACAGGTCGGCGGTAGGACGCGCTTCGAGGCGCTTGACGCCGATCTCGATGCCGCAGGATTCACACCAGCCGTACTCTTCGTCTTCGATCAGCTGAAGTGTCTTGTCGATCTTCTTGATCAACTTGCGTTCACGGTCGCGAGCGCGCAGTTCGAGGGCGAATTCCTCTTCCTGGCTGGCACGGTCTGCCGGATCAGGAAAGTTGGCCGCTTCGTCCTTCATGTGGTCCACGGTCTTGTCGACACCTTCCATCAGCTCTTTTTTCCACTGATTCAGGACCTTGGTGAAGTGCTTGCGCATGGGCTCGCCCATGTATTCTTCGCCGGCTTTCTGAACATAGGGCTCGAAGCCGCTGATCGCCTGATTTTGCTGCTTTGCTTGGGTGGACATGAAATAGACCGCCTCTACTCTTGTAATCCATCTGCGCAGGATTGCTCCATCACCGACAACTGCCGGCCCTGCGGCTGCAAGCGGGCGAACTTACCAGATCAACTCGGGCCGCGCTACTCCCGGATGTCGAGCTCGCGGCACATACTGCTTGCAGATCATGACAAACCGTTGTCTGGTGGCTCTGGAACCCTGCTCAATTATTGATTTTAGTCAAACCTTGCGCGCGTGCTTGAGTCGTTTGTGATCGGGGTTACAAGGCCTCTGACCGCTTTAGGTTCTCGCTCGTTCCTGCGCTTGGGTAGAATCGGTTTTTTCTCCGTTGAAGGAAGGCCAATGGCTCAGCCCTACAGTGCCCGCAGTCGCGCGATCGAACCTTTCCATGTCATGGCGTTGTTGGCGCGGGCCAATGAATTGCAGGCAGCCGGCCATGACGTGATCCACCTGGAAATCGGTGAGCCGGACTTCACCACCGCCGAACCGATCATTCAGGCCGGCCAGGCTGCGCTGGCAGCGGGGAAAACCCGTTACACCGCCGCGCGCGGCATTCCGGAGCTGCGTGAGGCCATTTCGGGCTTTTATCACCAGCGTTATGGCTTGAACATCGACCCTCGGCGCATCCTCATCACGCCGGGCGGCTCCGGCGCGCTGCTGCTGGCCAGCGCTTTGCTGGTCGACCCCGGTAAACACTGGCTGCTGGCGGACCCGGGCTACCCGTGTAACCGGCATTTCCTGCGACTGGTCGAAGGCGCGGCACAACTGGTGCCGGTCGGTCCGGATGTGCGTTATCAATTGACGCCAGGCCTGATCGAGCGTCATTGGGACCACGACAGCGTCGGTGCATTGGTCGCGTCGCCGGCCAATCCGACCGGCACGATCCTGACCCGCGACGAGCTGGCGAAGCTGTCTGTCGCGATCAAGGCACGCCACGGTCATCTGGTGGTCGACGAGATTTATCACGGCCTGACCTACGGCACCGATGCGGCCAGCGTGCTGGAAGTCGACGACAGTGCATTCGTTCTGAACAGTTTTTCGAAGTACTTCGGGATGACCGGTTGGCGGCTCGGATGGCTGGTGGCCCCCGACGCGGCCGTCGGTGAGCTGGAAAAGCTCGCCCAGAATCTCTACATCAGCGCTCCAAGCATGGCGCAGTACGCTGCACTGGCCTGTTTCGAACCGGCAACCATCAGCATTCTGGAAGAGCGTCGCGCCGAATTTGGCCGGCGTCGGGATTACCTGCTGCCAGCCTTGCGTGAATTGGGCTTCGGCATTGCCGTGGAGCCGGAAGGGGCGTTCTACTTGTACGCCGATATCAGCAAGTTCGGCGGCGATGCCTTCGCGTTCTGTAAGCATTTTCTCGAAACCGAACATGTGGCATTCACCCCGGGGCTGGATTTCGGGCGTTATAAGGCCGGGCATCATGTGCGGTTCGCCTATACGCAAAATCTCGAGCGTTTGCAGGAGGCGGTCGATCGCATTGCACGTGGTTTGCGGAGCTGGCAAGGCTGATGCGTTTTCATCCTCCCCTTGAAGAAGGGCGCCTGATCCGACGTTACAAGCGTTTTCTCGCCGATATCGAAACCATTGGCGGCGAATTGCTGACCATTCACTGCCCGAACACCGGCTCGATGCTCAATTGTCAGGTCGAAGGCGGGCAGGTCTGGTTCAGCCGCTCCAACGACCCGAAACGCAAGTTGCCTGGTACTTGGGAGATTGGCGAAACCCCGCAAGGGCGGCTGTTTTGCGTGAACACCGCCCGCGCCAATGGTTTGATCGAAGAGGCGCTGCGAGCGGGCGTCATCACCGAACTGAACGGCTTTACCGAACTCAAGCGCGAAGTGGCTTATGGTCAGGAAAACAGTCGTATCGATTTCCGCCTCGATTATCCCGACGGGCCAGCCTACGTCGAAGTCAAAAGCGTGACCCTGGGCTTCGACGGTACGGCGGTGGCAGCGTTTCCCGATGCGGTCACCCAGCGTGGCGCCAAGCATCTGCGGGAGCTGGCGCATTTGGCCAGGGACGGTATTCGCGCGGTGCAGTTGTACTGTGTTTGCCTGACCGACATCGAGGCCGTGCGCCCGGCGCAGGAAATCGATGCGGCTTATGCTCAGGCCTTGCGTGAGGCTATCGCCTGCGGGGTCGAGGTATTGGCTTACGGTGTGCGGTTGAACCACGAAGAAATGCGGGTCGATCGGCGTCTGGACGTGTTATCGGGTGGTTAAAGGCTGATCCAGACCCCCTGTTCATCCTCGCGGCAGGCCACGCCAGTCAAGGCTTGCCCCGCGCAAGGGCCGGCGACGCATTCACCGTCTTCGATCAGGAACAGTGCGCCATGGGTGGCGCACTGGATCAGGCTGTTGCTGGGGTCGAGAAACTGGTCGGGATGCCACTCAAGGGCAACGCCCCGGTGCGGGCAGCGATTGATGTAGACATAAACCTGTCCGCTGCGGCGCACCGCAAAAAACTTTTGGCCACCGATGTCGAAACCGCGGCTGCTGTCGTTGACCAACTCGGCACCTGCGCAAAGCAACTTCATGTCTGTCCTCAGTCCCGCAGCTCGTGACCGGATATGTCTGAGCTTGAGGGTTGAATGCTATCAAATGGCTGCCTCGCCCGTGGAATCCTTTGAAGGAAGCTGCGCCTGACCCTGTCGGTACTTTTCCACAGGCAAAAAAAGACCCGGCAAGAGCCGGGTCAAATAACCGTGATTAGCCTGATGAGGAGATAATCCGAGAGTCCGAACCAAGGGCTTTTCAGAATATCGACCAGTCTCGCGACCAGTTGTGATAATCATATCGATTCTCATTACCAAGTCAACCGCTGTTTTTTGATTTCTTTGCGATTTTCCGGATTTGCGTCTGCAGGCCCCGTAATCATTGGACTTCAGGCTGCAAAGCTGCAGAAATATTGGTCGGATCAAATCTTGTGGCGTGTAGAGATGGCTTCCAGCTGTTTGTTCAGTGCTTCCTTGCGCTCGGCAGGAATGTCGTTCCAGTGAACGTCCATCAGGGCGCCTTCAATTGCGTACAACAACACCTTGGACGCCCGAAAACCGCGCGTGCGCACGGCCCGATAAGCATCCACCGCCCCGAGGCGACGCAAGTCCGACGCGCTATGGATGCCCACGGCATGCAGCCATTGCGCTGACGTCTTGCCAAGATTCTTCAGGTGTTGCAGTTCATCATTCATCAAGCCTCCTTGCGATGGCCGAATGGAGAGCGTGGGCAATCTTCTGAGGAGTGTAGCCATCAGTAGGAAACGCGTGATTGTTTGCTCGTTTTCGAGGCAAATGCTTCTAAGAAACGAGTATTGGCAGAGCGTGAAAAATCCGCGAACGCAGTAGGAAGAGGTGGGGAATAATCAGGAATTACGGGTGAGAAACCCTCAGTCCAGCGCAGCGAGGGGCGCTGGACGTGTCAGTCAGCGACGATGATCAGCGGGTGCGATAGCGCAATCGCGTGCCGAAGTTCATCGACATCAGGATTTCGTCAGCGCTGAGTTCCACCGGAAAGTAGGCTCCGGAGATTTGCGCGTGGGCCAGGCTCGCGCCTTCCAGGTTCGCTTTGCTGAAATCAATGCCGCGCAAGTCGGCGGAACGGAAGTAGGCGTTGCTGAAATCCACACCATCGGCATTCAGTTCGCGCAGGTCGAGCCCCCGGAAATCTCCACCCGCCATGTCGATGGGGCCATCCTTGGGGCGTTCACTGTTGAAGCCTCGGATGTCGTCTTTGTGCAGCAGGGCATAAAGCGGTGTATCGAGAAGTTTCGGCTGGCTCATGTCGCATCACCTGATGTTTTTATGACGCCAGTATAGTGCCACTATTTTGCAGTCGTGAAGCCTGTGCGGGCCTCACGACTGAAATAGTTTCTTACAGGCCTGGCAGGCGCTGGCGAATCTGTTCCACGACTGTATCGAGCGTCCCGCTTTCATTGGTCTGGACGCGCTTGCTGCAGAGGATTTCCGCAGGTGTCAGCGCTTCACGGCTGGCTTGCTGGGCGGCGATAACAGCCAGAGTGGCGTCGGACGGGTCTTTCTTGTCTGCCTGGCGCACGGCCAGCCAGCTTTCGATCACGGCCTGTGGTGCATTGCAGTCGAGGATCAGGAAGGGGGTGCCTGTGGCTTCGGCAACCTTCGCGGCACTGTCACGCTGATCACGCTTGAGGTAGGTGGCGTCGACCACCACCGGGAAGCCCGCACGCAGAATGACGTCGGCGATTTCGTGCAGGCAGGCATAGGTCGCCGTGCTGGCGTCGGCGCTATAGATGCCGGCCTGTACGTCATTTTCGACGGTTTGCTCGCCGAACAGGCGCTTGCGCTCGACATCGGAGCGCAGGCGAATCGCGCCCAGGGCTTCGACCAGACGCATGGCGACATGGCTCTTGCCGACGGCGGAAACACCGTGGGTGATGGCCATGAAACGCGAAGGAATGGTGCTGTAACTTTCCGCCAGGTTGGCATAGTTGCGGTATTGGCGCAGGGTCGTGGCGCGCTGCACGGCAGTGGCTTCGGCCGGCATGCTGAACAGGGCAACCTTGGCACGAACCAGTGCGCGGTAGGCTTTATAGAAGTTCAGCAGTTCGAGGCCGCGATAGTCGCCGGTCAACTCCAGGTACTGGCTGATGAAACGACGCGCCAGGCACTTCAGGCCGCGATCTTCCAGGTCCATCGCCAGGAAGCCGGTGTCGGCATAAACGTCGGTAAAGCGAAACGGTTCGTTGAATTCGATGCAGTCGAAGATCACGACCTTGCCGTCGATCACGGTGGCGTTACCCAAGTGGATATCACCGTGGCATTCACGAATGAAGCCTTCGGCCTTGCGCTGGGCGAACAGCGGTTTGAGGCGTTCAAAGCTGCTTTCGGCCCAGGCTTGCAGGGCGTCGAGTTGCAGCAGGTCGGCTTTGTCGCTGAGGAACGGACGGATCTGTTCGAAGTTCTGTCGCACCGGCGCCATGACGCTGTCCGGGGTGCCGGCTTCGTGCCCGGCTGGCACTTTCGGTGCGCTGAGGTGGAAGCCGGCGATTTGCTCGGCCATCTCGTCGATGTGCGCGGTGGTCAGTTCGCCATTGGCTTGAAGAGTGCTGAGCAAGCCGTTTTGCGGGAACTGGCGCATCTTCAGTACATATTCGATGGCCGGGCCTTCACCACCCAGTTGCGGAGCCTCGGCACTGCCGGTGACGGGCAGCACTTCGAGGTACAAATCGTCGGTCAGACGCTGGTTCAGGCGCAGTTCTTCGGCGCAAAAGTGTTCGCGAGCCTCAAGGCTGGTGAAGTCGAGAAAACCGAAATTGACCGGCTTCTTCACTTTATAGGCATAGGGGCCGGTGAGCAGTACCCAGGAAATATGGGTCTCGATGACCTGGAATCCCTCTACAGGATGCGGGTAGAGGGCAGGGTTTTGCAGGGCAGCGATCAGGGACTGGCTCACAGGCGATCCTTCAGAGTCTGGAAAATCAAGGCGGCCATTATGGCGGTAAGTCCGCTTGACGCAAACCTCGGAGAGCTCCTGTTGAGGATGAATAAAGTGCGTATAATCCGCCGCCATGACTCGTACTCGAACTCCCCGCACCCCAAAGAAACCACCCTCCAGGGGCCTGCGCCCGTGGCTGGGCTGGGCCATTAAACTCAGTCTGGTCGCCCTGGTAGTGCTGGCCGGATTCGCCGTTTACCTTGATGCAATCGTCCAGGAGAAGTTCTCCGGCAAGCGCTGGACCATTCCGGCCAAGGTTTACGCGCGTCCGCTCGAGCTGTTCGTCGGACAAAAGCTGAGCAGGGATGATTTTCTGACCGAACTCGATGCCCTGGGCTATCGCCGTGAAAGCGTGGCCAATGGTCCGGGGGCGGCGTCGGTCAACGGCAATACCGTTGATCTGAATACCCGTGGCTTCCAGTTCTATGAAGGCATGGAACAAGCGCAACCGGTACGGGTGCGTTTCTCCGGCGATTACGTGGCCGAGTTGGCGGGGGCAAAAGGCTCGAAACTGTCGGTGGTGCGCCTGGAGCCGCTGCTGATCGGCGGCCTGTACCCGAAAAACCTCGAAGACCGGATTCTGATCAAGATCGATCAGGTGCCGCCGTATTTGCTTGAAACGCTGGTGGCGGTCGAGGACCGCGATTTTTATCATCACTTTGGTGTTTCGCCGAAGTCGATCGCCCGTGCAATCTGGGTCAACGGTTCGTCCGGTCGCATGCGCCAGGGTGGCAGTACCCTGACTCAGCAGTTGGTCAAGAACTTCTACCTGACCAACGAACGCAGCCTGAACCGCAAACTCACCGAAGCGATGATGGCGCTGCTGCTTGAGGTGCATTACGACAAGCGCGAAATCCTTGAGGCTTACCTCAACGAAGTGTTCATCGGGCAGGACGGTCAGCGCGCGGTGCACGGTTTCGGTCTGGCCAGCCAGTTCTTCTTCAGTCAGCCGCTGGCCGAGCTCAAGCTGCATCAAGTCGCACTGCTGGTGGGCATGGTCAAAGGGCCTTCTGCCTATAACCCGCGTCGTTATCCGGAGCGTGCCCTTGAGCGGCGCAACCTGGTGCTCGATGTGCTGCAAGAGCAGGGCGTCGCGACTGCCGAGCAGGTTGAAGCAGCGAAGAAAATGCCACTGGGCGTGACCAAGCGCGGCAGTCTGGCGGACAGTTCGTTCCCCGGCTTCCTCGATCTGGTCAAGCGTCAGTTGCGCCAAGACTATCGCGACGAAGACTTGACCGAAGAAGGTCTGCGGATCTTCACCAGTTTCGACCCGATCCTGCAGATGAAGGCTGAAGCGTCGGTCAACGACACCTTCAAGCGTCTGGCGGGGCGCAAGGGTTCCGATGACGTCGAAGCGGCAATGGTCGTGACCAACCCGGAGACCGGTGAGGTGCAGGCCATGATCGGCAGTCGCCAGGCCAGTTTTGCCGGGTTCAACCGGGCGCTGGACGCTGTGCGGCCGATCGGCTCGCTGATCAAGCCGGCGGTTTACCTGACCGCGTTGGAGAAACCGAGCCAGTACACATTGACCAGTTGGCTGTCGGATGAATCCTTCTCGGTCAAGGGGGCGGACGGTCAGGTCTGGAAGCCGCAGAACTACGATCGTCGCTCCCACGGTACGGTCTTCCTCTATCAAGGCCTGGCGCATTCCTACAACCTGTCGACCGCGCGTCTCGGTTTGGCAGTCGGTGTGCCGAACGTATTGAAGACGGTGGAGCGCCTGGGGGTGTCTCGTGAGTTCCCGGCTTTCCCGTCGATGTTGCTCGGCGCTGGCGGCATGACGCCCATCGAAGTGGCGACCATGTACCAGACCCTCGCCAACGGCGGCTTCAATACGCCGATGCGCGGGATTCGTAGCGTGCTGACTGCCGAGGGCGAGCCGCTCAAGCGTTATCCGTTCCAGATTCAGCAACGTTTCGATCCGGCCTCCATTTACCTGATCCAGAGCGCCATGCAGCGCGTGATGCGTGAAGGTACCGGCAGCTCGGTTTACAGCGTGTTGCCAAGGACCCTGACTCTGGCGGGTAAAACCGGCACCAGTAACGACTCGCGGGACAGTTGGTTTGCCGGTTTCAGTCAGGACTTGCTGGCGGTGGTCTGGCTGGGTCGCGACGACAACGGCAAGACGCCATTCACTGGTGCCACCGGGGCCTTGCAGGTCTGGACCAGTTTCATGCGCAAGGCCGACCCGTTGCCGCTGGACATGCCGCAGCCGGATAATATCGTTCAGACTTGGGTTGATTCGCGAACCGGGCAAGGTTCTGACGCTGGTTGCCCGGGTGCCGTGCAGATGCCGTATATTCGCGGCAGCGAACCGCCTCCCGGTGCCGCTTGCGGTGGTGAAAACCCTGCCGAGTCGGTGATGGATTGGGTCAAGGGCTGGATGAATTAAGCAAAGAGGGTTTCAAGTGAACAAGTGGTTGATTCCAGCGGTTGCCGCCGTAGCTTTGCTCAGCGGTTGCTCTAGCGTACAACGTGGCTCGATTCCGGTCGTGGATTCCGGCACTGCTGTGTCCAACAGTGAGCGGATCTCGGCCAATGGCGGCTTCCGCCAGACGACCGTCAAGCGCCCTGCGCAAGGTCAGTCGCAGACCCAGGCAATACCGCAAGGTGATAGCGGCGTCGTGGTGATGGTGCCAGGCGCGGCAACGACTTCGACGCCGATCAGTACTACGCCGATTACCCCGGGTCCGATCACGCCGGGGCCGATTGACACGTCGCCGGTCCAATCGGCACCGATCAATCAGGGCAACTACAGCATGCCGTCGTCGCCAAGCGGGATTCCGTCGGCCAGTGCGGGCGGACTGTCTGCCGACGAGCAACTGGACGGCCCAGTGCTGGCCTTGCTGACCACCGCTCAACAGCAACAGGCGGGCGGTGATCTCAATGGTGCCTCCTCCAGCCTCGAACGCGCCCAGCGCGTTGCACCGCGCGAGCCGCAGGTGCTTTACCGTCTGGCCCAGGTGCGCATGGCTCAGGGCGATGCCGCCCAGGCCGAGCAGTTCGCTCGCCGTGGGCTGACCCTTGCCAATGGCCGTCCAGCCCTTCAGGCCAACTTGTGGGAGCTGATTTCCCAGGCGCGTGAAAAACAGGGTGACTCTCAGGGCGCGGCATTGGCACGCCAGAAGGCCAAGGTAACGCTGTGATGGACGCGCGCTTTCTGAAAGTCGCCGATCAACTGTTGTTGATCGAGCGCGAGTTGCGGGTGCAAGGGTGGTGGGATGAAGTCTCGCCATCTGTCGAAGCGCTTTCCAGTGTCGAGCCGTTTTCGGTCGATACACTGGATTTCGAGCAATGGCTGCAATGGATCTTCCTGCCGCGCATGAAGATGATCCTTGAGCAGGATTTGCCGCTACCCAATGCTTCGGGCATTCAGGAAATGGCTGAAATGGTCTTTGCCGGACGCAATGTCCAGGGCAAGGATCGGCAGTTGCAGGTATTGCTCAAACAGTTTGATCAATTGATCACAGCGTCTCGCTGAGCCAGAAGCTGCCAGCGTCCGCTGGCAGTTGTCCACAATCTCTCTCTATTTTGTCGGCAGCTGCTGGGTAAGTGCATGCGGGTGCCAATTTTTTGCCAAAAGTTGCGCAATCGAAGCTAACACAGGGCTGATTTACAGGTTTTTTCTTGCGTTCTCATGTGCTTACTAGAATAAAGCACATAGACGACTTGACTTGCGAAGGGCGAAACAGAAGAATCCAAAGTCCGCTGTACAGGGACTGCCAGAAGCAGACCCTCTCGGCAGATCATGAGGCGCCTATCCGCGTCGACCTGTTACACCCGCAACGCGTTACCTCGCGCTGGGTGGGAAAGGCCCGCAACACTTGGGACGATCCCAATACTTGCTCAGTCAGTGCTGACGTAGTCGGCGACCACCGTCGCTCATGCTCTGCCGAGAAGTAAACCTATTAAGACCCGTCCCATTTTTCGTGGGCGGTATTCTGGCGTTTTAGAGGTGAGCAACGTGGAGCTTTTATCTGGCGGTGAGATGCTCGTCCGCTTTTTGCGCGACGAAGGCGTCAAATATATCTACGGGTACCCGGGTGGTGCTCTTCTTCATGTCTACGATGCCCTGTTCAAAGAACCGGAAGTGACCCACATCCTGGTTCGTCACGAGCAAGCGGCTACCCATATGGCTGACGGCTACGCCCGTGCCACCGGTAAAGCCGGTGTGGTACTGGTGACTTCCGGGCCGGGCGCGACAAACGCCATCACCGGTATCGCCACGGCGTACATGGACTCCATTCCGATGGTGGTCATTTCCGGCCAGGTGCCGAGCACCATGGTTGGCACCGACGCATTCCAGGAAACCGACATGATCGGTATCTCCCGGCCGATCGTGAAACACAGCTTCATGATCAAGCACGCGTCGGAAATCCCGGAAGTCATGAAGAAGGCCTTCTACCTGGCGCAATCCGGTCGTCCTGGCCCGGTCGTTGTCGATATTCCGAAAGACATGACCAACCCGGCCGAGAAGTTCGAATACGTCTTCCCGAAAAAAGCCAAGCTGCGTTCCTACAGCCCGGCTGTTCGTGGTCACTCCGGTCAAATCCGCAAGGCGGCAGAAATGCTCCTGGCGGCCAAGCGCCCAGTCTTGTACTCGGGCGGCGGCGTGATCCTCGGCGGTGGTTCCGCACCACTGACCGAGCTGGCGAAGATGCTCAATCTGCCAGTAACCAATACCCTGATGGGCCTCGGTGGCTACCCTGGCACCGACCGTCAGTTCATCGGCATGCTCGGCATGCACGGCAGCTACACCGCCAACCTGGCGATGCACCATGCTGACGTGATCCTCGCTGTCGGCGCGCGTTTCGACGACCGTGTCATCAACGGAGCCTCGAAGTTCTGCCCGAACGCCAAGATCATTCACATCGACATCGACCCGGCTTCGATCTCCAAGACCATCAAGGCCGATGTGCCTATCGTTGGTCCGGTCGAGAGTGTCCTGACCGAAATGGTCGCGATCCTCAAGGAAATCGGCGAGACCCCGAACAAGGAGTCCGTTGCCAGCTGGTGGAAGCAGGTTGATGAATGGCGTGGTGATCGCGGCCTGTTCCCTTATGACAAGGGTGACGGCAGCGTCATCAAGCCGCAGACCGTGATCGAAACCCTGTGCGAAGTGACCAAGGGGGATGCTTTTGTAGCTTCCGATGTGGGTCAGCATCAAATGTTCGCGGCGCAGTACTACAAGTTCAACAAGCCGAACCGCTGGATCAACTCCGGTGGTCTGGGCACCATGGGCTTCGGTTTCCCGGCGGCCATGGGCATCAAATTGAGCTTTCCGGATGATGAGGTCGTCTGCGTTACGGGCGAAGGCAGCATCCAGATGAACATTCAGGAGCTGTCGACCTGCCTGCAATACGATTTGCCGGTAAAAATCGTCATCCTGAACAACGGTGTGTTGGGCATGGTTCGCCAGTGGCAGGACATGAGCTACGGCAGCCGTCACTCTCATTCCTACATGGAATCGCTGCCTGACTTCGTCAAGCTGGCGGAGGCTTATGGTCACGTTGGTGTGCGCATCACCGATTCGAAAGATTTGAAGTCGAAGATGGAAGAAGCGTTCGCCATGAAAGATCGCCTGGTGGTGATCGATATTTCGGTCGATACCAGCGAGCACGTCTACCCGATGCAGATCAAAGACGGCTCCATGCGCGATATGTGGCTGAGCAAGACGGAGCGTACCTAATCATGCGGCACATTATTTCCTTGCTTCTGGAAAACGAACCCGGCGCTCTGTCTCGTGTAGTCGGCCTGTTCTCGCAGCGCAACTACAACATCGAAAGCCTGACCGTGGCTCCAACCGAAGACCCGACCCTGTCGCGTCTGACGCTGACCACCGTTGGTCACGATGAGGTCATCGAGCAGATCACCAAGAACCTGAACAAGCTGATCGAAGTGGTAAAGCTGGTCGACCTGTCGGAGAGTGCTCACATCGAGCGCGAACTGATGCTGGTCAAGGTCAAGGCCACCGGCGCCCAGCGCGCCGAGATCAAGCGCACTACCGATATTTACCGTGGACAGATCGTCGATGTCAGCGCCAGCGTGTATACCGTTCAACTGACCGGTACCAGCGACAAGCTCGACAGCTTCATTCAGTCCATTGGCACCGCATCGATTCTGGAAACCGTCCGTAGTGGCGTGACCGGCATTGCCCGCGGCGACAAAGTACTCAGCATCTAAACCAAATTAGCGAACGGCCTGAACGGCCTGATATAGGGGAAATTCATGAAAGTTTTCTACGATAAAGACTGCGACCTGTCGATCATCCAGGGCAAGAAAGTAGCCATCATCGGTTACGGTTCCCAGGGCCACGCTCAAGCGTGCAACCTGAAAGATTCCGGCGTTGACGTGACTGTTGGCCTGCGTAAAGGTTCGGCTACCGTTGCCAAGGCTGAAGCCCACGGCCTGAAAGTGACCGACGTTGCTTCCGCTGTTGCAGCTGCCGACCTGGTCATGATCCTGACCCCGGACGAATTCCAGTCCTCCCTGTACAAGAACGAAATCGAGCCGAACATCAAGAAAGGCGCCACCCTGGCCTTCTCCCACGGCTTCGCGATCCACTACAACCAGGTTGTGCCGCGCGCCGACCTCGACGTGATCATGATCGCGCCGAAGGCTCCAGGCCACACCGTACGTTCCGAGTTCGTGAAGGGCGGCGGTATCCCTGACCTGATCGCGATCTACCAGGACGCCTCGGGCAACGCCAAGAACGTCGCTCTGTCCTACGCTGCCGGCGTCGGTGGCGGTCGTACCGGCATCATCGAAACCACCTTCAAGGACGAGACCGAAACCGACCTGTTCGGCGAACAAGCCGTTCTGTGCGGCGGTACCGTTGAACTGGTCAAAGCCGGTTTCGAAACCCTGGTTGAAGCTGGCTACGCGCCGGAAATGGCCTACTTCGAGTGCCTGCACGAACTGAAGCTGATCGTTGACCTCATGTACGAAGGCGGTATCGCCAACATGAACTACTCGATCTCCAACAACGCCGAATACGGCGAGTACGTGACCGGCCCTGAAGTCATCAACGCCGAATCCCGTCAGGCCATGCGCAACGCCCTGAAACGTATTCAGGACGGCGAATACGCCAAGATGTTCATCAGCGAAGGCGCTACCGGCTATCCTTCGATGACCGCCAAGCGTCGTAACAACGCCGCTCACGGTATCGAAATCATCGGCGAGCAACTGCGCTCCATGATGCCGTGGATCGGTGCCAACAAGATCGTCGACAAAGCCAAAAACTAAGTCACGCCCTTGTACGAAAAACGCGGCTTAGGCCGCGTTTTTTCGTTTGGGAGGCCGGTTCTGGTATAAAGCTGCATCGTTTGCGGCCGAACCGTCGTCCCAGACACCTGTCCAGACTTTCCACCCCGTTGCAAGGTAATGTCCATGAGCGAACGCCCCGAAGAGCCAAACCAGGCTTCTGACGCCGAAAGCCTGCTGCCCATCGATGAACATGTCGAGGAAGGGCATGACGCTGAAGGTCGTAAAGTCCGGCATCGTGGTATCTATCTTCTGCCGAATCTGTTCACCACTGCGAACCTGTTCGCAGGGTTCTATTCCATCATCAACTCGATGAGTGCCCAGGCGGCCCTGAGTGCTGGTGACTCGGCCAATGCGAGCAAGTACTTTGCGTTTGCGGCCATCGCCATTTTCGTCGCGATGGTACTCGACGGCCTCGATGGGCGAGTGGCCCGCATGACCAATACCCAGAGCGCCTTTGGTGCCGAGTACGACTCGCTGTCGGACATGGTTGCCTTTGGTGTTGCGCCGGCATTGCTGGCCTTCGGCTGGGCCCTGGGTGACATGGGCAAGGTTGGCTGGATGGTTGCCTTCCTTTATGTCGCGGGTGCGGCGCTACGTCTCGCGCGTTTCAACACTCAAGTCGGTACGGCGGACAAGCGCTACTTCATCGGCCTGGCCAGCCCTGCGGCGGCGGGTGTGGTTGCAGGCATCGTCTGGGCGTTCAGCGATTACGGTATCCAGGGGTCGAAGATGTCCTTTCTGGTTGCGCTGATGGTTGCTGCGGCCGGCATGCTGATGGTCAGCAACATCAAGTACAACAGCTTCAAAGAACTGGATTTGAAAGGCCGTGTGCCGTTCGTGGCGATCCTCGCGGTAGTGCTGGTGTTCGCAGTGGTATTCAGTGATCCGCCGCGCATTCTGCTGCTGGTTTTCCTCGCCTATGCAGCATCCGGCCCGGTGCAGTACTTGTTACATCTTCGTCGGCGCAAAAGCGCCGAGTGATGTAATTTCCCTCATACTCCGCAGTCTGTTGGTGCATCTGTTCTCCAAAGCTGCGGAGTAGCCATGCTGATCAAAGTCTCCAAAGCGTCCGACTGCCATGAGTCGGACGTCACGCCAGAATCCCTCTATCTATCTCGACGCAATGTGCTGGGTGCCACGGTTGCCGGTTTCGCTCTGGGCAGCCTGCCGCCATGGGCCAGCGCTGGCGATGGTCCGCGTTACCCGGATGTCGAGCCCGGCAAGGCGCCTGCCTGGTTCAGCGAAAAACTTCCGGCTACCCAGTGGGGCGCGGTCAACGTCAAGGATGAGGCGATCACGCCGTTCAAGGATGCGACTCACTACAACAACTTCTACGAGTTCGGCACCGACAAAGGTGATCCGGCCGCCAACGCCGGCACGCTGAAGACGGAGCCGTGGTCGGTGGTCGTGGACGGGGAGGTGGGCAAGCCCGGTCGGTATGCGCTGGAAGACTTCATGAAACCGTATCAGCTGGAGGAACGAATCTACCGGCTGCGCTGCGTGGAAGCCTGGTCGATGGTCATTCCCTGGATCGGTTTTCCGCTCTCGGCTTTGCTCAAGGAAGTCGAGCCGACCTCGAAAGCCAGATTCATCCGCTTCGAAACCCTGCAGGATCCCAAAAGCATGCCGGGTCAGCGCTCCGGTTTTGCCTTGATTGACTGGCCGTATATAGAAGGGTTGCGTCTGGATGAAGCGATGAGCCCGTTGGCGATTCTTGCGGTAGGCATGTACGGGCGTGAGTTGCCTAATCAAAACGGCGCGCCGTTGCGTCTGGTGGTGCCCTGGAAGTATGGCTTCAAGAGCATCAAGTCCATCGTGCGCATCAGTCTGGTCGGCGAGCAGCCGAAAACCACCTGGCAGAGCATTGCTGCGGATGAATATGGCTTTTATGCGAACGTGAATCCCGCGGTTGACCATCCTCGCTGGACTCAGGCACGTGAACGCCGTCTGCCCAGTGGCTTGTTCAAGCCCAATGTGCGCGACACGCAAATGTTCAACGGCTATTCAGAGGAAGTCGCCTCTCTATATACGGGGCTCGACCTGAGGAAGAACTACTGATGCGCTATCCGTTTTGGCGTATCGGTGTCTTTGTCGTGGTGCTGGTGTGGCCGCTGTTGTGGTTGTACCAGGCCTGGGAGGATGTCCTCGGGCCGGATCCGGGCAAGGTACTGGTCGACCGGCTGGGTTTGGGGGCGCTTGTTCTGCTGCTTGTAATCTTGAGCTTGACGCCTTTGCAGAAACTTACCGGTTGGGCGGGGTGGAATGCCGTGCGGCGACAGTTGGGATTGTGGTGTTTTGCCTATGTGCTGCTCCACCTCGGTAGTTATTGCGCATTCATACTTGGTTTTGACTGGTCGCAGCTGGGTGTCGAGTTGCGCAAGCGGCCTTACATTATTGTCGGGGTGCTGGGCTTTCTTGGTTTGCTGGCATTGGCGGTGACTTCCAATCGATACAGTCAGCGGCGATTGGGGGCGAGCTGGAAGAAGTTGCATCGCCTTGCTTATGTAATTCTCGGGCTTGGATTACTGCATATGCTCTGGATTGTGCGCGCCGACCTCAAGGAGTGGGTGATCTATGCATCTATAGGTGCGTTGCTGTTAGTGCTGCGGCTACCGCCTTTGGCTCGTCGAATCCCGCGTCTAATGGCTAAAAAGGGCTCTTCTGCCAAAAAGGCGTAAATAGTGGTTGACGGCAGATTCCAGGTGTCTATAATTCGCCCCACTTCCGGCGCAGTCGAAACGGAAAACTCCTTGGTAAACAAAGAGTTACGCAGTTTTCGGCAGCAGGTCGCTTCAGGTCATCGAAGCCAAAAGGGAGTTGAAAAAGAGGTGTTGACAGCAGCGTGTAACGCTGTAGAATTCGCCTCCCGCTGACGAGAGATCTGAAGCGCAAGTGGTTGAAGTTGAAAAGGAAACTTGGAAAACTTCAGAAAATAATCACTTGACAGCAAATGAGGCTGCTGTAGAATGCGCGCCTCGGTTGAGACGAAAGCTCTTAACCAACCGCTCTTTAACAACTGAATCAAGCAATTCGTGTGGGTGCTTGTGGAGTCAGACTGCTAGTCAACAGATTATCAGCATCACAAGTTACTCCGCGAGAAATCAAAGATGTAACCAACGATTGCTGAGCCAAGTTTAGGGTTTTCTCAAAACCCAAAGATGTTTGAACTGAAGAGT
>NZ_JAHBDJ010000006.1:0-136305 GCF_019956375.1 Pseudomonas sp. GL-R-19
GGACACTTTTCCCCGGGGGTTGGGGGGATGGTGGGGAAATTGCCCCGAACGCCGGTCAGGCATCGAGCAATCGGGTCACCGCGTCCAGTGCCTGGAAACGGCGTTCGGCCCAATCTCCCTGCAGTACTTGAACCGGTTGTGCGTGGCGCTCGAGCCAGGCCAGGGTCTGCTCGAAAAATGCCTGGCGCTCACTCAACCGGGGCTGGCAACGCTGGCCATCATCCTTCCAGTCGACCTGTTCCGGCGACAGCAGCAAGTGCAAGTCGTAATGCCGGGCCAGTAGCGCTTGTTCGATCCAGGCGGGGCAGTCGCCAAACAGGGTTTGGCTCCAGAGGATATTGCTCAGCAGGTGCGTGTCGAGGATCAGCAAAGACGGTTGTTGCGCCCGCGCCTGGTCTTCCCATGCCAATTGACCGCGGGCGATGTCCGGAATGTCGGCCAAGGTGGTGTCCCGCGGATTCTGCTCGATGAACAAGCGCACATACTCGTCGACCAGAATCCCGCCGAAACGCAGTTGCAACTCGGCCGCCAGCCAGCTTTTACCGCTGGATTCGGGGCCTGTGAGCACCAGGACTTTCATGCGTGCAATGCCGGATCGGCGCGCCATTCGCGCCAGCCCTGCACGGCGATCACGGTGAACAACCCGTACAGGGTGGCGGTCAGGTACAGGCCTTTATAGATGAACAACCCGACGAAAATCACATCCAGGGCGATCCACAGCGGCCAGCACTGGACACGTTTTTGCGCCATCCAGACTTGCGCCACCTGGCTGAATCCGGTCAGCGCCGCATCGAGCCAGGGTTGGGCAGCGTCGGTCCAGCGGACCATGACCGCCCCCAGCAACAGGCTGCCGAGTGCGCCAATGGCAAGGCTCAACGCCACGGACCGAGTGTCGAGCCGACTGACTTCGCGGCCATGGGTCGTTTCACCCATCCGCGTCCACTGCCACCAACCGTAAAGCTGCAAGGCGGCATAGACGACTTGCAGCAGCATGTCCGAATACAGCTTCACCTCAAAAAAGATCCAGCTGTAGAGCAACACCATGACCAGGCCGATGGGCCAGCACCAAGGGTTCTGTTTGACTGTCAACCAGACGGCAATGACACCGAGGGCGGCGGCAAACAGTTCAAGCCCGGACATGGAGGCTCCTTGGGAAAATCGAAAAGGGCACGGATTGTAACCGGATCGGCACGGAGATTCCTGTAGGGAGATGTGGACCTGTGGGAACTTGCTCCGGGCGGCGATCCGACGATGGACGCCAGGACGCCGCGGTTTGTCAGGTTCTGCGCATTATCGTTGGCGTTTTTTCGCGAGCGAGCTCGCTCCTACAGGAGGTGTTCATAACGCGGTCACTGCGGATTCTTGTTCCTGTCATAAACCATTGCCAGCATCCAGCCACGCGTTGCCGCACGCGCCTGAGCGAGCGGCGGCCGATAACGCGGCAGCGCCAATCGGACTTGTCTGGTAGGATTTCGGCCCCGCGCGGATAAACCCGAATCAGGATTGTTTTTTCACAGGATTTTTACGGTTCTGTGGTGATCCTTGATGCGTGGGGCTTCAGCTACGCTGATCGCAATCAAGGCTTTTGAAAAATACTAACGGGGCATGCCAATGCGCATAGCCTTTTGGGGGATTGATGGATTTTTGGACCGCCTTTCAGGCATTGATTCTTGGGGTTGTAGAAGGGCTGACCGAATTCCTGCCCATTTCCAGTACCGGCCACCAGATCATCGTGGCCGACTTGCTCGGCTTCGGGGGCGAGCGGGCGATGGCGTTCAACATCATCATTCAGCTGGGTGCCATCCTGGCAGTGGTGTGGGAGTTTCGACGCAAGATCTTCGACGTGGTCATCGGTCTGCCGACCCAGCCGGGCGCTCGGCGCTTTACCGCGAACCTGTTGATCGCGTTCTTGCCGGCCGTGGTGTTGGGCGTGATCTTCGCCGATTTGATCCACGAATACCTGTTCAACCCGATCACCGTGGCAACGGCGCTGGTCGTGGGCGGGATCATCATGTTGTGGGCCGAGCGCCGTCAGCATGAAGTACACGCCGAAACGGTGGATGACATCACTTGGAAAGATGCCCTGAAAGTCGGCTTCGCCCAATGCCTGGCCATGATTCCGGGCACTTCGCGTTCGGGCTCGACGATCATCGGCGGGTTGCTGTTCGGCCTGTCGCGCAAGACCGCTACCGAGTTCTCGTTCTTCCTGGCGATGCCAACCATGGTCGGCGCAGCGGTGTACTCGGGCTATAAATACCGCCACCTGTTTGTCCCGGCGGATTTCCCGGTGTTCGCGATCGGTTTCGTCACCGCGTTCGTCTTCGCGATGATCGCGGTCCGCGGGTTGCTCAAGTTCATCGCCAACCACAGCTATGCGGCGTTTGCCTGGTATCGCATTGTGTTCGGCCTGATCATCCTGGCAACCTGGCAATTCGGTTGGGTCGACTGGAGCGCGGTCAAGCCGTGAGTGACTCAAGCGCGCGCAATAACCCCGGGCGCCAGCCCGGGGGACAGATCCGCCATTCACGGTTGAAGTGGCTGGTGTTTGCAATCCTGTGCGCGTTGCCGCTGTCGGGTTCGGTGTCGTCATGGCTGCACGGGGAGTCGCTGATTCCCCTGGCGGCCTACGGCATCGTCAGCGTCGTGACGTTTTTGCTGTACTGGAGCGACAAGCGCAAGGCTCGCGCCGAGCAATGGCGCACGCCAGAGAATGTCCTGCATGCGCTGGAGTTCGCCGGAGGCTGGCCCGGTGCCTTGCTGGCCCAGCAAGCGTTTCGGCACAAAACCCGCAAAGTCTCGTACCAGTTGGTGTTCTGGATCATCGTGCTACTGCACCAGGTGTTCTGGATCGATCACCTGTTCCTCGGCGCACACCTGTTCGCCTTGTTCTGATCAACAAGGCCCTAAAGCAACAGTCCGACTTGAGTGCGCTTTGGCAGTCTGCTCACCACCAACTGGTGGGAACGCTGCAGCAATCCCTGTAGCTCTTCGCTACCGAGCGGGTAGGGCGTTTCCATGATGATCCACTGGGCGCGCGCCAGATAAGGCGCCGGATGAATCCCCGGTCGGTCGCAATGGCCGAGAAACAGATCCTTGTCGACCTTGAAGGCCAGGGAATCACCCCGCAGGCCCTGCAACGCGAACATCTTGTTCCCGGCAATCGAAAACACCCGTACGCCTCCCCATTTATAATCTTCCCGCGCTCCCGGCAGGGCGAGGCAAAACTTCGCGACATCCTCTTCGCTCATCCGTCCGGCTTTCATAACAATCGTTCCCCACAGGCATTGAAGGATTCGACCAAATGGTCAATCCAGGCGCGTACCGCCGGCATCACCCCGCGTCGATGAGGATAGACCGCTTGCAGCCAGCCACCGGGCAATGACCACTCGGGTAGCAACTGCACCAGCGAGCCGTTTTCCAGCTCCTGCTCGCAATACATCATGGGCAGCATCGTAAAACCCAGACCGGAGAGGGTGCTGGCCTTGCGCACGATAAAGTCATCGATACCCAGCCGGGCCTCGAGCGCGAGTTCACAACTTTTGCCTTTTTGATCCAGCAGGCGGATGTGCACCAGGCGGTCGGGCTCCAGGGCGCCGAGCACCGGCAGGCTTTTCAGATCCTCGGGGTGGTTGATCTCACGGCCAACGAGGAAACCGGGGCTGGCGACCATCAGCATCTGCGCCTGACGTAGCCGGCGGGTGACCAGCAGCGGGTCTTCGTCGCCCAGTTCGCGCACACGCAGGGCCACGTCAATGCCTTCGTTCACCAGGTCGACCCGGCGGTTGAGCAGCATCACCTCCAGCTGGACTTGTGGAAACCGTTCCAGAAAGTCGCTGATCACCCCCGGCAATATTTCGTGGGCCAGCCCGACCGGGCAGGACACCCGCAAACGCCCGCGGGGCTCGCTGGACATGCTGGCGACGGCCTCGTCGGCCATTTCCGCCTCCAGCAGCATCGCCTGGCAGTGCCTGAGGTAGCGCTCACCCACAGCGGTCAATTTCAGTTGTCGGGTGGTGCGTTGCAGCAATCGTGCGCCGAGGCGCTCTTCCAGTTCGGCGATGCGTCGTGACAATCGGGACTTGGGGATGCCCAGCAAACGCCCGGCTGCCGCGAAACCACCGGCTTCCACCACTTTGGCGAAGTAATACAGGTCGTTGAGGTCTTGCATGATGTGAACCTGATTGTTCTATCTGTGAGACGAACTATCGCATTATTGCCGTCTAATCAGCTATTGGTTTCGTCTGTAGGATTAGTCCCATCAGATCGCCCTTGTGGGCGATCCTCACTTGGAGATCCCACATGAAACTGCTGCATATCGATTCGAGCATCCTGGGCGACAACTCGGCTTCCCGTCAGCTGAGCGGCGAAGTCGTCAAAGCCTGGCAAGCCGCCGAGCCTACTGCCGTGGTGACCTATCGCGACCTGGCCGCCGACGCCATCAGCCACTTTTCCGCCACTACCCTGGTCGCCGCCGGCACCACCGCTGAACTGCGCAATGCCGCACAACAGCATGAAGCCGAACTGAGCGCCTCGACCCTGGCCGAATTCCTGGCTGCCGATGCCGTGGTGATTGCCGCACCAATGTACAACTTCACCATCCCGACTCAACTGAAGGCCTGGATCGACCGCATCGCCGTCGCCGGTCAGACCTTCCGTTACACCGAAGCCGGCCCTGAAGGCCTGTGCGGCGGCAAGAAAGTGGTGATCGTCTCGACTTCCGGTGGCATGCACGCCGGTCAGGCAAGCGGTGTTGCCCACGAAGAATATTTGAAGCTGCTGTTCGGTTTCATCGGCATCACCGACATCGAAATCGTCCGCGCCGAAGGCCTGGCTTACGGTGACGAGGTGCGCAACAAAGCCATGAGCGCTGCTCATGCGCAAATCAGCGAGCAATTGTTCGCCGCTGCGTAAGGCTTGCGTAAAGAACTCAACCGTTCCGGTACAGCCCAAAAAAACTCTGTATTCTGGTTACGCAAGTACCAGCTACGGAGTTTTTTGTTTCTGGTCGTTTCAGATTATGGCCCGACTTATGCAGTCAAGGGCTTACGTCTCAAGTCCGGTAACAGGTGGGGCATCCCATGGTGCGTCTTTGTGCAACTTTGCTGATTTGCCTGCTCAGCAGCCTGAATACAGTGCACGCCGCGCCTGCGCCGCATCCTCACTGGAGCGTCGGCTTCCATGAGATGACTTTTCTCGACCCACTGGACCTGCAGCCGATGCGCGCCATCGCCTTCTATCCGTCCAGTGATTGGGAGCACACCAGCAAGCTCGAGGGTTACACCGTCGAAGCCGGGGAGGACACCAAAGTCGCCCTTGGCCGGTTCCCGATGCTGATGCTGTCCCACGGTAACACCGGCACCCCCTTGGCCCTGCACGACCTTGCCACGTCGCTGGCGCGAAAGGGTTTTGTCGTGGTGGCGGTGATTCACCCCGGTGACAACTCCAGGGACCACAGCCGACTCGGTACCTTGAGTAACCTGTACGGCCGGCCGATCCAGATTTCCGAAGCCATTACCGCTACCTTGGGCGATCGTATGCTGTCGCCGTTCGTCAATGCCGAGCAGGTAGGGGTCATCGGTTACTCGGCCGGTGGCGAGACCGCATTGATTCTGTCCGGTGCGACCCCGGACCTGGATCGTCTGCGCCGTTATTGCCAGGAGCGCCCGGATGACCGCGATGCCTGCAACACCCAGGGTGAACTGATTGTCGACCGCGACGACCTGCAACCGGTGGCCGATCCTCGCGTCCACGCCTTGATGCTGATGGCGCCTTTGAGCCTGAAGTTCGGCCGCCACACCCTGGCCGATGTACATGTGCCGGTGCTGCTTTACAGCGGCGATGGCGACAAGCTGGTGGCTGTCGACAAGAACGCTGCGGCACTGGCGCGCAAACTGCCGACAGCGCCTGACTTCAAGCTGCTGGCCGGGGCAGGGCATTTCGTGTTCATGGCGCCGTGCAATGACGAGCAGATCGTGATCATGCCCGCGCTGTGCACCGATGCCGATGGCGTCGATCGGCAAGACATACACCGCAATTTGATCTCTGAAGCCGGAAGGTTCTTCTCGCGCACCCTGGGCAGAGCGACCCGGGCGGGGATGCAAACCGCCGATCAATAATGTGCGCGCGGCCCTGTAGGAGCAAGCTCGCTCCTACAGGTCACTGCGACGCTTGAGTAGCAGGGTCAACCCCAACCCCGTCACCGACAACAACGCCGCACTGAAGAAAATCCACACATAACCCAGGTTCAACGCCACTGCGCCCATCAACGGGCCGGCGATGGCCAGCGCCAGGTCAAAAAACACCGCATAAGCACTCAAGCCCGCGCCACGGCTGGAGTTGGGCACCTGTTTGATGGCCTCGACACCCAGCGCCGGGTACACCAGGGACAGGCCGAACCCGGTCAGGCCGGCGCCAATGAGCGCATACGCGGTCGAAGGTGCCAGCCATAGCAGTACCAGGCCAACCGTCTCGATGCCCATGCAGGCAATGGCCGACGTGAACCCGCCGAATCGGCTGATGGCGGAAATGAACAGCAGTCGCGACAGAATGAAACACACGCCAAACACAGTCAGGCAGTAGGCCGCGCCGGTCCAGCCGCGATTGAGATAGTACAGGGTGATAAAGGTCGTCAGGGTGCCGTAGCCAATGGACGCCAGGCTCAGGCTCGCGCCAAACGGCGCAATACGTCCAAACACCGCCCAGAACGGCAGGCGCTCACCGCGTACCACCGGCACCGAAGGCTTGTTGCGAATCAGCAACAGTGCGGCCAGGGCCAGCAGCGACAGGGCAATGCCCAGGCTGGCGAAACCGAGCTGTTGCACCATCACCACACCCAGCGGCGCACCGATGGCAATCGCCCCATAGGACGCGATGCCGTTCCAGGAAATCGACCGCGCGGTATGCTCGGCACCGACCTGGCCCATGCACCAACTGATGGTGCCGACGCCGATCAATCCTTGGGCGATCCCCAGCAACAGGCGCCCGGCGATCAGGATCAGCAGGCTGAGCAAGGGAAAGCCTTGCAACAGGGTCGACAGCAAGGTCAGCACGCCGCTGAGCACAATCCCCGACAAGCCGTAGATGATTGCGCGCTTGGTGCCAACATTGTCGGACATCCGCCCGGCCATGGGCCGGCTGAGCAGGGTGGCGAGGTATTGCGAGCCGATGGTCAGCCCGGCCACGATGGCGCTGAACCCGAGCTGCTCGTGGACATAACCCGGCAGTACCGCAATCGGCAAACCGATGCAGAGGAAGGCGATGAAGGTATAGAAGACGATGGAGACGATCTGCAGCGTGATCGCCATGGAGCTTTGCGGGGCAATTTGCTGCACAGACATGAGGGCTCGTTCGCGGGCGGCGGTGGGAGACCTGCATCATGGCGCGGCGATGGGATAAAAGGAAGCAGGCTAACTAAATGTCGCTGTTCTTGAGGGCCTCTTCGCGAGCAGGCTCGCTCCCACATGTTGGAATGCATACCCCTGTGGGAGCGAGCCTGCTCGCGAATGATTTAGCACCAACCAAAAGTTGGACTCTAAATGCAAAAAGCCCCGTCACCAGGACAGGGCTCTTCAATTGAAGCTTGCCGCTAAAGGTTTGTAGCTACCCTTAGAACACCACACCCTGGCTGCGCAGGTAGTCGTCGTAGGTGCCGCTGAAGTCGGTTACGCCGTTAGGGCTCAACTCGATGATGCGGGTGGCCAGGGACGATACGAACTCACGGTCGTGGCTGACGAAGATCAGCGTGCCCGGATAGTTCTCCAGCGCCAGGTTCAGCGACTCGATGGATTCCATGTCCAAGTGGTTGGTCGGTTCGTCCATCACCAGTACGTTCGGCTTTTGCAGGATCAGCTTGCCGAACAGCATGCGACCTTGTTCACCACCGGAAATCACCTTGACCGACTTGAGGATCTCGTCGTTGGAGAACAGCATCCGGCCCAGTGTGCCGCGAATGATCTGCTCGCCCTGGGTCCACTGGCCCATCCAGTCGAACAGGCTGACGTCGTCTTCGAAGTCGTGGGCATGGTCCTGGGCGTAGTAGCCCAGCTCCGCGCTTTCGGTCCATTTCACGGAACCGGCGTCCGGGGTCAGCTCGCCCATCAGGGTGCGCAGCAGGGTGGTCTTGCCGATACCGTTCGGGCCGATGATCGCCACGCGCTCGCCGGCTTCGACGGTGAAGCTGAAGTTCTTGAACAGGGTCTTGCCATCGAAGCCCTTGGACATCTGCTCGATGGTCACGGCCTGGCGGTGCAGTTTCTTGGTCTGTTCGAAGCGGATGAATGGGCTCACGCGGCTCGATGGCTTGACTTCGGCCAGCTGGATCTTGTCGATCTGCTTGGCACGGGACGTGGCCTGCTTGGCTTTCGAGGCGTTGGCCGAGAAGCGGCTGACGAAGGTCTGCAGTTCGGAGATCTGCGCTTTCTTCTTGGCGTTGTCCGACAGCAGTTGCTCGCGGGACTGGGTCGCCGCGGTCATGTACTCGTCGTAGTTGCCCGGGAACAGGCGCAACTCACCGTAGTCCAGGTCGGCCATGTGAGTGCAGACGCTGTTAAGGAAGTGACGGTCGTGGGAAATGATGATCATGGTGCTGTTACGCGCCTTGAGGATCGTTTCCAGCCAGCGGATGGTGTTGATGTCCAGGTGGTTGGTCGGTTCGTCGAGCAACAGCACTTCCGGATCGGAGAACAGTGCCTGAGCGAGCAACACCCGCAGTTTCCAGCCCGGAGCCACTTCGGACATCGGACCGAAATGCTGTTCCAGGGGGATACCCAGGCCCAGCAGCAGTTCACCGGCACGGGATTCGGCGGTGTAGCCATCCATTTCGGCGAACTCGGTTTCCAGCTCGGCCACGGCCATGCCGTCTTCTTCGCTCATTTCCGGCAGCGAGTAGATGCGGTCGCGCTCGGCCTTGACCTTCCACAGCTCTTCGTGACCCATGATCACGGTGTCGATCACGTTGAATTCTTCGTAGGCGAACTGGTCCTGGCGCAATTTACCCAGGCGCACGTTCGGTTCCAGCATGACCTGGCCGCCGGACGGCTCGAGGTCATCGCCGAGAATCTTCATGAAGGTCGACTTGCCGCAACCGTTGGCGCCGATCAGACCGTAACGGTTGCCACCGTTGAACTTGACCGAAACGTTTTCGAAGAGCGGCTTGGCGCCGAACTGCATCGTGATGTTAGCTGTAGAAATCAAAGGTTTTTCCTGCGAAGCATTCAGAGTAGCCAGGGTTGCGGCAGTACCGCGCTTGACCCGAATCAAAGTGCGCTGAAAGCGGGTTTTCCCGTCATCAGCGAAGAGGCACGTAAAGTTTGGCGGCAATTGTACTGGTCTGGCTCTTTAAACGATAGGGCGTTGAGACCACTGCAACGCTTTGGCGGATTTTGCGGACACATTTTCGCAGTTGCAGGTTAACCATTGGTTACAAACTGTGGCTAAAATGCCATCCATCAGCCGAAAACCGACCATCGGCAAGGCTTGATGGCACTAAGGGGCCGCTGTTTCGTAACCAGTCGCTGCACAAGACCCGGGAGGGCGCAGCTTGTTTACTTCCGATCTGTGACGATTTCCGTGAAACTCATCATTGCCGTTATCTACGTTGTCTGCATTGCGTATGTCCACCTGCGCGGTCAGGTGCGCCACAAGCTGGGCCGCCAGTTGAGTGATCACTCGACGTTTCTGGCGCCGATCAATTGCTTTCTTTATCTGTTTTCGAAAATCCCCAACAAGCCTTATCTCGACCCGGCCGACTTTCCCGACCTGAGCCCGCTGCAGGCGCATTGGGAAGAAATTCGTGCCGAAGGCCAGAACTTGCTTCGCACCGGCGAGATCAAGCGCTCGAATCAATACGATGACGTCGGTTTCAACTCGTTTTTCAAGACCGGCTGGAAGCGCTTCTATCTCAAGTGGTATGGCGACAGCCACCCGTCGGCGATGAAACTCTGCCCGCGTACCACTGAGCTGGTACAGGGCATTGGCTCGATCAAGGCGGCGATGTTCGCCGAGCTGCCCCCGGGCTCCAGACTGGTGCGCCATCGCGATCCGTACGCCGGTTCGTACCGTTATCACCTGGGCCTGGAAACCCCCAACGCTACCGGCTGCTACATCAATGTCGATGGCCAGAACTACCATTGGCGCGATGGCGAAGCGGTGATGTTCGATGAGACCTACATTCATTACGCAGAGAACACCACGCCGCACAATCGCATCATCTTGTTCTGCGACGTCGAGCGGCCGATGAAATATCGCTGGGTTGTGGCATTCAATCGCTGGTTCAGCCGCACAGTCATGTCGGCGGCAGGCGCGCCGAACGAGGCGGGCGACAGGATCGGCGGGCTCAATCGGCTGTTCAGCAGGATCTACAAGGTTCGCCTGCACGGCAAACAACTGAAAAAGCGCAATCGCACGCTTTACTACCTTGCAAAGTGGTCGATCTTTGCCGGGCTGCTGGCGGTCTTTATTCTGATTTGAGGGGGGTGTTCGGGCTGCTGATGTCATCGTCGGAACATCCAGCCTGTTACATCTTGCCGGGGAGGTTTTTGTTAACAAAACCGAACCCCGGGCGTAGCGTGGTATCGAAGTCCTTATCCACGCGACGTAGAGAGGCACCCCATGAACCGATACGTGTCTGGCGCCATTGTGCTGGCCTTGAGTGCCATATTGGGCTCTCTGGCCGATGCCTCTGCTGCGTTGCAATTGGCCCAGAACCTGCCGGGCCGCACCAACAACAATCCTTACAACAGTCCGATCCACCGGGCCAACCCCAACAGCATGCAAGGCACTCAACCCAGCGCCCCGGCCATACGCGGACCCAATACCGTGCCGGTCCAGCGCTCGCCGACACTGGACAACGGTGGCATCGGTAATCGCTATCCCGACCGGACCGCTCCCGCCAGCCCTCCGAAATTCATTCCCAATCCTGCCCCGCGAGACACCGGCAGCAACAACCGTTGAGTAGCAGGCATCACCTCTGCCCGCCATTTTTCACCAAACCTCATGTCTATCGGAAAAGGAATCCAGAATGTTGCGCAAAAACCTCTTGGCAACCCTCTGTGCCAGCGTATTGATCAGCACCACTGTTCCTGTGCTTGCCGCACCCGCCTGGACGATGAAAAGCGAAGCAGGCACCCTCGAGGTCACCCCCGTCGTGACGGGGCTGGAGCACCCATGGGCCCTGGCATTCCTGCCGGATCGTAAAGGCATGCTGGTAACCGAACGACCCGGCAACCTGCGATGGGTGACCGCCGACGGCAAGCTGTCAGCGCCGCTCAATGGCGTGCCAACGGTCTGGGCCAAGGGGCAGGGCGGCTTGCTGGACGTGGCGTTGTCACCGGATTTCAAGCAGGACCGGACGGTCTATCTGTCCTATGCCGAAGGGGGTGGTGAGGACAACAAGGCCGGTACTGCGGTGGGGCGCGGCCGGCTCTGCGACGATATGACGGCGCTCAAGGACTTCCACGTGATCCTGCGTCAGGAACCCAAACTCTCGGTGGGCAACCATTTCGGCTCGCGGCTGGTGTTCGATCGCGACGGCTACCTGTTCGTGACCCTGGGGGAAAACAACGACCGCCCGACCGCCCAGGACCTCGACAAACTGCAGGGCAAAGTGGTGCGGATCTACCCGGACGGCACGGTGCCCAAGGACAACCCCTTTGTCGGCCAAGCCAACGTGCGCCCGGAGATCTGGTCCTACGGGCAGCGCAATCCGCAAGGCGCGGCGCTCAACCCGTGGAACGGCACACTCTGGGAAAACGAACATGGCCCCCGGGGCGGCGATGAAATCAACATCATCGAGCGTGGCAAGAACTACGGCTGGCCGCTGGCGACCCATGGCATCAACTACTCCGGTCTACCGATTCCCGAAGCGAAGGGTGATACCGTCGAGGGCACCGTTGCCCCGAACCATGTCTGGGAAAAATCCCCGGGCCTGAGTGGCATGGCGTTCTACGATGCCGACCGTTTCAAGGCCTGGCAACGCAACGTGTTTATCGGCGCGTTGGTCAGCCAGGAACTGATCCGCCTGGAGTTCGATGGCGACAAGGTCGTGCACGAGGAGCGTTTGCTCGGTGAGTTGAAAAAACGCATTCGCGATGTGCGACAGGGGCCGGATGGCTATTTGTATGTGCTGACCGATGAGGAGAACGGTGGCGTTTACAAAGTCGGGTTGAAGTTGCCGGCTGACTAAAGGCATCTACAAAAACTTGCCATTGACTTGCTACCACCGCCCGGCTAATTTCGAGCCATGACTTCCACCGTATTGCGCTGCCAGCCAAGCATTATTACCGCCATTCCTCATTTGGCGGGCTAGCTCACGACTGCAGCACCCAACCCGCCCTTGAGGCGGGTTTTTACTTTCTGTCTCCCGGGCCCCGATCAACGTCAGGAGACGACCATGAGTTTTACAGCCGATCAACAAGCCCTGCTTGAGCGCTACGTGAAAAAAATCCTTGTCGCGCCGGTGTATGAACTGGCTGTGCGCACGCCGTTGCAAGCGGCGCCGGCCTTGTCTGTAGCCTTGGGTAATCAGATCCTGCTCAAGCGCGAAGACTTGCAACCGACCTTTTCCTTCAAGATCCGCGGCGCCTACAACAAGCTGGTGCAACTGAGCGAGGCGCAAAAGACTCGTGGTGTGGTCACGGCTTCTGCCGGCAATCATGCGCAGGGCGTGGCGCTGGCGGCACGGGAATTGGGGATCAACGCGACTATCGTCATGCCCTGCACGACGCCGCAATTGAAGGTCATCGGGGTGCGCAGTCGCGGCGCCGATGCGGTGTTGCACGGCGAAAGTTTTCCGTTTGCACTGGCCTATGCGCTGGATCTGGCCCGGGAAACCGGTCGCACCTTTGTTTCGCCCTTCGACGATCCGCAAGTGATCGCGGGGCAAGGCACGGTGGCCATGGAAATCCTGCGCCAGCATCAAGGGCCGCTGGATGCGATCTTCGTGCCGGTGGGTGGCGGGGGGCTGATCGCAGGCATCGCCGCTTACGTCAAATACTTGCGGCCCGAGGTGCGCATCATCGGCGTCGAGTCGGAGCATTCCGCGTGCCTGCAAGCCGCGTTGCTCGCCGGTGAGCGAGTGATCCTGCCCAGCGTCGGCACCTTCGCCGACGGGGTGGCGGTGGCGCAGATCGGCGCTTACGGGTTTGAGGTGTGCCGGTTTTGCGTCGATGAGGTGGTGACGGTCAGCAACGATGAGCTTTGCGCTGCGATCAAGAATATCTATGACGATACCCGCTCGATCACCGAACCTTCCGGCGCGCTGGCGGTGGCCGGGATCAAGAAGTACGTGGCACAGAGCGGCGCTCGTGGTCAGACCCTGGTCGCCATCGACTCGGGTGCCAACATCAATTTCGACAGCCTGGGGCATGTGGCCGAGCGAGCTGCGTTGAGTGGCGCTGCGGCATGAGTCTCGGGCAGGCCGACAGCGGGCGCCGCAAGCGGGCGCCGGATGGCCGGGTTATTCCTGAGTGGCTTTCTCGACCTTGTTCGACGCCGACCAGATTCGGTAGCGCACTTCGATGTCCTTGGGTACGTACAGCACGAGCGGCAGCTTGCTGTTGTAACGCAGCAGGAAGCCGTCACCGACCACCGGTACAAAGTCCTGCTTGCGCGTGCCGTTCGGGCAGGCCATCAGCGTGCTCATCGGGCCAATGACGTTTTCCAGGCGATAGAACGGGTAGCCCCAGCCTTCGAGGTTCTTCTCCTCGAGAATACCGCCCAGACGCGGGTTATTGCAGTCGACGGTCATCATCTTGCCGGCCAGGATCTCGACCTGGAAGTCGTTTTCCCGGGGCTGTGGCGCGAGGTGGATCACCTGGCGGGTAAACCCGCTTTCGGCCTTTGGATAGGGCGCGGTGTCTTCGAGTTTGGCGGCGTGTGCCAGGCCCGTCAGTCCGAGAGCGAATAACCCGAGTGTCGCGTGTGCAGTCAAAGAACTCATGGTTGCCTCCTTGCTTGAAGTGAAGGGCGGCATTCTCACTGCCGTGTGCAGTGAAAGCAAACCTGCAGCGCCCAGCATGCAAATTGCACGGTCACAAGGGGGGCTTTTTTGCAAACTGCATGACAGGTTCAACGGGTGAATTGCCTAAACCCTTGAATTGCCGATGAGCTGCACGGCGAAATTCAGGGCATGCCTTATGCTGTAGCTGTCCTTGAGGCTTGCCGGGATTTCATATGAGCGAGCATTGATCGTTTTTGGCAGTCTCACATAGGAGGGAGTCGCCATGTTTCTTTCTGCCTTGGAACTTCGCAACATCATCGAAAGCAGTTTTCTGCCCAAACGCTGCCAGTGCACGCTGTCACCGGATCTGTCGATGACCGTCAAGGTCTATGCCGACGGGCAAACCGATCACCTGGATCTATTGGTCACTGGCATTGATGCTTCCGGGCTCAATGGTTGCCGGGAAATCAACGAGTTGATTACCCAACTGCGTTCCAGACAGCATCACGTAGAGGTCGAGCCGCACTCGATGCTGGGCAAAGCGCTTTAACCTGCGGTTTCGAGTTGCACCGACACGCGCCGGGTCTGGAAGAACGCCAGGCCCAGTGCCAGCTCAACGGCAGCCGCCAGCAAATCAGACTTTTCGGTCAGCCCTGATTCTCGCAGGCGTCGGAAAGTTTACGGTAGGTAATTTCTGCGGGTTTTCCTGTGTCATCGATGTACTTCATCTCGGCATTTACCACTTTGCACTCAAGGGTGTCCGGCTCGGTCAGTGAAATCACTTTGCTGACATGCAATGGCATGCCGTAGTGATAGGGCACGGCTTGAGAGTCAGTGGTGTCATTGGCCTGAGCCAGGCCGGCAAACGCGGTGCAGGCGAGGGCGGCGGTAACCAGCAGGGTGCGAGTGTTCATCAGCGATCTCCGGTGCGGACGGAAAGTCAGTTCGATGTGTGGCTTGTCGAACCTGCCGCACTGGGCGTCAGAACAGTCTGAGGGCGTGCGGTCCAGTGAAGTGTTGGACCGCACGGTTAAACGAGGGTTAACCCGGCTTAAACGCCGCCTGTCGCGGATGCGCGATCCTGTGTATCAGTTAAGACCATCGGGCGCCTGATGGAAAGTCATCGCGAACAAGGGTGGACACAAATACAGTGAGCGACCCGCAACCCTGTGGGAGCGAGCTTGCTCCGGGCGGCGATCCGACGATGACGTCCTCGAACTCAACGCAAATCCAGTTGCTTGCGATAAGGCAAATCCGGCCCGGTCTTGCTGCACGTCAGCGCCGCCGCCTGGACCGCGAACTTCAGCATGCGGTCGATCTGCTCGCGGCCAAGTTGCTTCACACCCTCCACTGAATCCAGCTGCTGTTCGGTCAGCCAGGTAATCAGCGCCGCCTGAAAGGTATCGCCCGCGCCCACAGTGTCGGCGATTTTTACCTCACAGGCAGAAGCCGACCACGAACCGTGAGCCTGGCTGAACACGCTGGCGCCTTCGCCACCCCGGGTCAGGAACACCAGCTGACAACGGTGCTGCAACCAGCCTTCGATCACCCGCGCCGGGTCCTGGTCGGGATACAGCAAATGCAGGTCCTCGTCGCTGACCTTGATCAGGTCAGCCAGCTCCACCAGCGTCGCGATCCGCGCACGCCACAGGTCAATGTCCGGCTGCGGATTCAGGCGCACGTTCGGATCGAGGCTGATCAGGCGCTTGCCGCTTTCCCGGCGCACCAGCGCCAATAGGGTGTCGGCAATCGGCTGCACCACCAGGGAAAACGAGCCGATATGCAGGCCGCGCACCTCAGGCCCGAGTGCCGGCAGGTCCTGCGGTTGCAATTGTCGATCCGCGCAGCCTTCGCCACGGAAGCTGTACTGCGGCGAGCCATTGGCCCCCACGGCGACCATCGCCAGGGTGGTCGGCGCGGCAAAATCCAGCAGGTAGTCCTGGCACACGCCTTCATCTTGCAACACTTGCAGCAGGCGCCGGCCCAGGTAGTCGGTGGACAACCCGGCCAACAGTGCCGCGTCCACGCCCAATCGGCGCAAGCCCACCGCCACATTGAACGGCGAACCACCGGCAATGGCTTTGAAGTTCACTTTGGAAGCCAGACCGCTGGCGTCGTTTTCACTGAAAAAATCGAACAGCGCTTCGCCACACACCAAGTACATAGTTGTTCACTCTTCAAAGGGTTGCGACATGCTGTCGATAGCGTTCATACGCCTGCTGACAGGCGTGTACATTGTCGGCGACCGGCAGGGTTTCACTGGCCGGATCGAGTTTCACGCAGCGCTCGCACAAGTCCGCCAGGCTGTGTTCGTGCCGGTTCGCCCGGGATACACACCAGGCCGCCTGGATCGCCGCACCGAGAGCCGCGGCCTCGCTTTGTTCGGTGCAGATCACCGGGGTGTTCATGGTGTCGGCGACGATCTGCCGCCACACCGCGCTTTTCGAACCGCCGCCGATCAGCCGAATGCTGCGAGTTTGCAAGCCATTGCGGCGTAGCAGGTCCAGTCCGTAACGCAAACCGAACGTCGTGCCTTCGACCACCGCGCGGCACAGGTTGGCCCGGGTCAGGTTGGTCATGGTCAGGCCCGACAGGCTGCCGCTGGCGTGGGGCAGGGCGGGCACCCGCTCCCCGTTGAAAAACGGCAGCATGCAAACGCCTTCGGCACCGATCGGCGCCTGGGCAACGAGCTCATTGAACTGGTCGATGTCGAGGTCCAGCAGGTCACGAATCAGGCCGGTGGCATTGGTCAGGTTCATGGTGCAGATCAAAGGCAGCCAGCCACCGCTTGAAGAACAGAACGTGGCGACTGCGGCATCCGCAGCGACGTTCGGTTGATCGGCATAAGCGTACACCGTACCCGACGAACCGAGGCTCATGGTGATCACTCCGGGCTGGATGTTGCCGGTGCCAATGGCGCCCATCATGTTGTCGCCGCCGCCACTGGACACCAGTGCCCGCGGGTTGATGCCCAGGTGTTCGGCAATGCCCGGCAGAATCGTGCCGACCGCTTGGTGGGCATCGATCAACTCCGGCAGGGCGGCTTGCAGGCGTCCGCTCGGGTCGATGTCCCGCAACAATTGCAAATCCCACTGGCGCGTACGCACATTGAAATACCCGGTGCCCGAGGCATCGCCGTACTCGCTGCAACTGCGGCCGGTGAGCCAATGGTTGAGGTAGTCGTGGGGCAGAAGGATGCGGGCGATGCGGGAAAATACCTCGGGATGCTGCTCTTTGGTCCATAGCAGTTTGGACAGGGTGTAGCCCGGCGCGATGACCACGCCGAGGCGTTCCAGCGAAGCTTTTTCGCCACCCAGATGGGCCAGCAGGCGGTCATTTTCCGGGGTGGTTTCGGTGTCGCACCAGAGCTTGGCTGCACGCAATACCTTGCCCTGATC
Organism: Pseudomonas sp. GL-R-19; assembly: GCF_019956375.1. Lineage (NCBI taxonomy): Bacteria > Pseudomonadati > Pseudomonadota > Gammaproteobacteria > Pseudomonadales > Pseudomonadaceae > Pseudomonas > Pseudomonas sp. GL-R-19. The sequence continues at coordinate 17,335 of NZ_JAHBDJ010000006.1, forward strand.
GTCGAGCAGCACCAGGCCATGTTGCTGGCCGGAGACGCCAATGCCGAGGATCGACTGGCCGTCGACTTTAGCCGCAAGCAAGGCGCGGCGGGTGGCGGTGGTGAAGGCTTCCAGCCACTGCTGGGTGTCCTGTTCACGGCGGCCATTGGCGCCGCTGATCATCGTGTGGGCGGCCGCTCCCTGACCGAGCACTTCGCCACTGGCCGCGTCTAGGATGATGGCTTTGGTGCCCTGAGTGCCGCAGTCGATGCCGAGGAAGAGTTGTCGGGTTGTCATGCAGGATCCTTCGATATCAGTAAACCCTCTTCGCGAGCAGGCTCGCTCCCACAGGGGGCTGAGGTGATCATCCGTTTTGCGGTTGAAACACAGTCAATGTGGGAGCGAGCCTGCTCGCGATGACGGCAGTTGCTACACCACCGACCTCAAGCCAGCACCCGTTCCAACGTCCGCGATACACCCACCTCGCGCAAACTGTTGCAACACCACTCGAACGCCGCGACAAACTCCGCCGAGCGGGGAATCGCCGTACCAAAAATCTCCTCGACCGCCAGCAAACGCTGGGTAATCAACGCATCATCGGCCACCAGCGTCTGGCAGAACGCTGCGCGCGGGTCCGGTATCGAATAGGTCTCGCCATGCTCATCCACGCCCTTGAGGTATAACGCCCACGCCGCCACCACCAACGCCGCTCGCTTGGTCTCGCGGCCATCGGCGATCAAGCGGTTGATGGTTGGCACGGTGAATTTCGGAAACTTCGACGAGCCGTCCGAACACACCCGTTCAAGTTGATCGGCAATTGCCTGATTGGAGAAGCGCGTCACCAGGGTGTTCTTGTACTCGGCCAGGTCAATTCCCGGCACCGCCGGCAGCTGCGGCGTCACATCCAGGTCCATGCAGGCGCGCATGTAGCGCACGAACAGCGGGTCGTTCATGGTCTCGTGAACGAAGCGATAGCCCTTTAAAAAGCCCAGGTACGTCAGCGCCAGATGACTGCCGTTGAGCAGCTTGATCTTCATTTCTTCGTAGGGCGTGACGTCGTCGGTGAACTGCACGCCAACCTTTTCCCAGGCCGGGCGACCGTTGACGAACCTGTCTTCCAGCACCCATTGCAAAAAGGGTTCGCAGACCACCGGCCAGGCATCGTCCAGCCCATGCTGGTCGGCCAGTTGCAAACGGTGTTGGATGCTGGTCATCGGCGTGATGCGGTCGACCATGGCGTTGGGGAAACTGACGTTGGCGTCGATCCAGTCGCGTAATTCGCCGTCGTGCAAGGTGGCGTAGGCCAGCAGAGCCTTACGGGTGACGGCACCGTTGTGCGGCAGGTTATCGCAGGACATCAGGGTGAAGGCCGGCGTGCCGGCGGCGCGGCGCCTGGCCAGTGCGGCACAGAGGAAACCGAACACGGTTTTCGGCGCCTCCGGGTGCGCCAGGTCATGCTGGATCTGCGGCAAGTGCGCCATGAACTCGCCGGTGCTGTCGTCGATGCAGTAACCGCCTTCGGTGATGGTCAGCGAGACGATGCGGATCTCGGGGCTGGCCAGTTTGTCGATCAACGCCTGGGCATCGTCCTCTGCCAGCAACATTTCGCGAAGGGCGCCAATCACTCGCACTTCGGTGTCGTCGTTATCACCAAGCTCGAACAAGGTAAACAGGTAGTCCTGCTCCTTGAGATCGTCACGGGCGCGGCGGTCCTCGGCACGCAGGCCGACACCACAGATTGCCCAGTCCAGCGCCTCTCCGGTGTTCATCAGTGCATCGGTGTAAAACGCCTGATGGGCGCGATGGAAACCGCCGACGCCGATGTGCGCGATGCCTTGGCGGGTATCGCCCAACGCGTAGGCGGGCAGGACCACTTCAGGCGCGAGGCGGTTGAGGTTCTGTTTGTTCAGTTTCATCTCAGGCTCTCTGAAATCAGGCAGCAGCGCGCAGCGGGCGGGTCAGTGCCACGCCGTCGGCATCGAATAAATGGCAGTGTTGCGCATCCAGGTGCAGGTTCAGGGTTTCGCCATAACGGCTGGCCAGATCGCCGCGAACGCGCAGGGTCAGGGCTTCGCCGGACGAAGTCAGGACGTGGCAGAAGGTGTCGCTGCCCAGGCGTTCGCTGACATCGGCGGTGACCTGCAAGGTGCAGTCGCCGGGTTTGGCCAGTTCCAGATGCTCGGGGCGGATGCCCAGCGTCACCGCCGCCCCGACGCTCAGATGCCTGCCGCTCAAGGGCAGGCTGATGCGGGTACCGGCGTCCAGTTGCACTTCGCAGCCCTGGCTGTCGGTGCGTGTGACCTTGCCTTTGAGAAAACCCATTTTCGGCGTGCCGAGGAAACCGGCGACGAACAGGTTGGCCGGTTGGTGATAGAGATCCAGCGGCGAGCCGACTTGCTCGATCTTGCCGCCATTGAGTACGACCACTTTGTCGGCCATGGTCATCGCTTCGACCTGATCGTGAGTCACGTAGATCATCGTGGCTTGCAGTTCTTTGTGCAGGCGCAACAGTTCCAGGCGCATCTGCACGCGCAGGGCGGCATCGAGGTTGGACAACGGTTCGTCGAACAGGAAGATTTTCGGGTTGCGCACGATGGCGCGGCCAATCGCCACGCGTTGGCGCTGACCGCCGGACAGTTGCTTGGGCTTGCGCTCCAGCATCGGCCCCAGTTCGAGGATGCGCGCCGCTTCGCTGACCTTTTTCACCACCTCGGCCTTCGCCACGCCGGCCAGGTCGAGGGCGAACGACATGTTCTTGCGCACGCTCATGTGCGGGTACAGGGCGTAGGTCTGGAACACCATCGCCAGGTCGCGCTTGGCGGGGCTCACTTCGGTGATGTCGCGGCCATCGAGTTCGATGGTGCCGCCGCTGACTTCTTCCAGCCCTGCGATCAGCCGCAGCAACGTGGATTTGCCGCAGCCCGACGGGCCGACGAAGACCACGAATTCCTTGTCGTTCACTTCCAGGTCAATGCCCTTGATGATGGAAAAGCCTTCGAAGCCTTTTTGCAGATTCTTGATTTTCAGGTTGGCCATGGGAATGGGCCTCCTTTTATTTTTCTGTAGGAGCGAGCTTGCTCGCGATAAATTTGTAGGCGGCGCGTTCTTCCTGTCGGCACGCGTTATCGTTCACGTCCATCGCGAGCAGGCTCGCTCCCACAGGGATCGCATCAGGTCGGCGATCTTCATTTCACGGCGCCGAACGACAGGCCGCGTACCAGTTGTTTCTGGCTGATCCAGCCGAAGATCAGGATCGGCGCACAGGCCAGGGTCGAGACGGCCGACAACTTGGCCCAGAACAGCCCTTCGGGGCTGGAGTAGGAAGCGATCAATGCAGTGAGCGGCGCGGCTTTCGACGAGGTCAGGTTCAGCGACCAGAAGGCCTCGTTCCAGCACAGGATCAGCGACAGCAGCACCGTGGACGCCAGACCGCCCTTGGCGATCGGCAGCAGCACGCGAACCATTTCCTGCCACAGCGTCGCACCGTCCAGGCGCGCGGCTTCGAGGATGTCCTTGGGGATGTCCTTGAAGTAGGTGTAAATCATCCAGACCACGATCGGCAGGTTGATCAGCGTGTAGATCACGATCAGTGCAACGCGCGTATCGAGCAGGCCGAAACTCTTGGCCAGCAGATAGATCGGCATCAGCACGCCCACCGGCGGCAGCATCTTGGTCGAGAGCATCCACAGCAACGTGCCTCTGGTGCGTTGGGTTTCGTAGAACGCCATGGAGTAGGCCGCCGGCACCGCGATCAGCAGGCACAGGGCTGTGGCGCTGAAGGAAATCACCACCGAGTTCCAGGCGAAACTGAAATAGTCGCTGCGTTCGTTGATGTGCAGGTAGTTTTCCAGCGTCGGCATGAAGATGAACTGCGGTGGCGTGGCGAAGGCATCGATTTCGGTTTTGAAACTGGTCAGCACCATCCAGAAGATCGGGAAGAAGATCAGGATCGCGATGGCCCAGGCCAACGTACCGAGCAGCAGGCTTTGCAAGCGACGGGATTGTTGAAGAGTCATGGCAGGCCTCAGGCTTTGTCGGTCAGGTTTTTGCCGATCATTCGCACCAGAATGATCGCGGCGATGTTGGCGATGACCACGGCGATCAAGCCGCCCGCCGAGGCCATGCCAACATCGAACTGCACCAACGCCTGGTTGTAGATCAGGTACGCGAGGTTGGTCGAGGCGTAGCCGGGGCCGCCGTTGGTGGTGGTGAAGATTTCGGCGAACACCGAGAGCAGGAAGATGGTTTCGATCATCACCACCACCGCAATCGGCCGTGCCAGGTGTGGCAATGTCAGGTGCCAGAAAATCGCGATAGGCCCGGCACCGTCCAGGCGCGCGGCTTCTTTCTGTTCCTGGTCGAGGGACTGCATGGCGGTCATCAGGATCAGGATCGCGAAGGGCAGCCATTGCCACGAGACAATGATGATGATCGACAGCAGCGGGTAGTGCGCCAACCAGTCCACCGGTTGCGCGCCGAACAGCTTCCAGACGTAGGCGAGAATCCCCGACACCGGATGGAAAATCAGGTTCTTCCAGATCAGCGCGCCCACCGTGGGCATGATGAAAAACGGCGAGATCAGCAGCACCCGCACGATGCCGCGACCGAAAAACTCACTGGCCTCCAGCAAAGCACTGATCAGCACGCCGAACACCACGCTGATCAGCAGCACGCTGCCCACCAGCAACAGCGTGTTGCTGGCGCCGGGCAGGAAGCCCGAGTCCGTCAGGAAATAAGAGAAGTTCTCTAGCCCGACAAATTCGTTTTCACCCGGATTGAGCAGGTTGTAGCGGATGGTCGAGAAGTAGAGGGTCATGCCCAGGGGCACGATCATCCACAACAGCAGCAATGCCACCGAAGGGCTGACCAGAAACCAGCCTGGATTGGTCACGCGGCGTTTGCGCTGCGGTTGGGCAATGTCCATGTGAGCTTTGGCAGTTGATGTATTCATGGTGTTAAACCGATTGGAACGAACAATGAAGATCCCTGTAGGAGCGAGCTTGCTCGCGATGGAGTGTCAGGCACGACGGCGTCAACTGACACACCATCGCGAGCAAGCTCGCTCCTACAGAGGGCGTGCGAAATTACTTGGGATAACCCGCGCGCTTCATTTCGCGTGCAGTGGTTTGCTGGGCCGCCGCCAGGGCCTGGTCGACCGTGGTCTGGCCGATCAACGCCGCAGAGAAGGACTTGCCGACCTGGGTACCAATGCCCTGGAACTCGGGAATGGTCACCAACTGGATGCCGATGTACGGCACAGGTCTGGCGCCCGGCTTGCTCGGGTCCGCGGCCTTGAGTGAATCCAGCGTGACCTTGGCGAACGGCGCAGCGCTCATGTACGCCTCGCTGTAGGTCGAGGCCCGGGTGCCCGGCGGCACGTTGGCGATGCCGTCTTTTTCCGCGACCAGTGCGCTGTATTCTTTGGAGGTGGCCCAGGCACTGAAGGTTTTCGCCGCGTCCTTGGCCTTGGAACTGGTGGGAATGGCCAGCGCCCAGGAGTAGAGCCAGGCCGAGCCCTTGTCAGTGACCTGATTCGGCGCATAGGTGAAACCGACGTGATCGGTGACCTTGCTCTGGGCCTTGTCGGTGACGAACGAGCCGGCGACGCTGGCATCGACCCAGATTGCGCATTTGCCGCTGTTGAACAACGCCAGGTTTTCATTGAAACCATTGCTCGAGGCGCCCGGCGGGCCAGATTTCTTCATGGTGTCGACGTAGAAGTTCAGCGCGTTTTTCCACTCGGGGCCGTTGAATTCCGGCTGCCACTGTTCATCGAACCAGCGAGCGCCGTAGGCGTTGGCGACGGTGCTGATCAGCGCCATGTTCTCGCCCCAGCCGGCCTTGCCCCGCAGGCAGATGCCGTACTGTTCCTGCTCGGGTTTGTTCAGTTTGGCGGCGAATTCACCGATCTGCTCCCAGGTCGGGCGCTCGGGCATGCTCAGGCCGGCGTCCTTGAACAGGTCGGTGCGGTAGTAGGTGATCGAGCTTTCGGCGTAGAACGGCAGCGCATACAGCGAGCCTTTGACGGACAGGCCTTCGCGCACCGACGGGAACACATCGTCGAGGGCGTAGCTGGCCGGCAAATCCTTCATCGGCTCCAGCCAGCCCTTGGCGCCCCAGAGTGCGGCTTCGTACATGCCAATGGTCAGCACGTCGAACTGGCCGCCCTGGGTGGCGATGTCGGTGGTCAGGCGCTGGCGCAGAACGTTTTCTTCGAGCACCACCCAGTTGAGCTTGATGTCCGGATGCTCGGCCTCGAAGGTTTTCGAAAGCTTTTGCATGCGGATCATGTCGCTGTTGTTGACGGTGGCGATGGTCAGGGTCTGGGCGCCGAGACTGACGCTACTGAGGGTCATGCAGGTGAGGGCAAGCAGAGCTTTTACAGAAGGTTGCATCGTGCACTCCTTTTCTGCACCCAATGGGTTACAGAAGGACAGTTATTGTTTTTGTGTCTTCCTGCGCAGGGAAGAATCTGTGCTGATTACAACCTTCAACGGCGGGCGAGACAAATCATCCATCGCACTTTGATCGATACTTTTTTGCACTCGAGTTTAGGGCGGTAGACACAAGGAAGGGCTTTTCAGCGAAGGAGGGGTATTGAATCCGTACAGGTTTTATAGCTTTTAGCAGAATTTGATTTTTAACCCAGGTTTTGCTCGGTCAGTCGCTGCACCACCAACCGCCGGTAATGCGACGGCGTCATGCCCTTGAGTTGCTGGAAGCGCCGGTTGAAGTTGGAAATATTGTTGAAGCCCGACTCGAAGCACACGTCGGTCACCGGTTTGTCGCCATCGGCCAGCAACTCGCAAGACTTGCTGATGCGCAGGCGATTGACGAATTCGATGAAATTGCGTCCCGTGGCCTGCTTGAATACGCGGCTGAAATAAGTCGGTTTCATGCCCAGATGATCGGCGACTTCTTCCAGCGTCAAGTCCCGGGCGTAGTGGGCAAAAATGTAATCGACCGCCCGGTTGGTGCGGTCGATGTTGTGCTCGTCGGCCAGTTGTGGCGTCGTGGCGCCAGAGAGCAATTGGTAATCGTCGGTGGCGGCGAGCAACTCCAGCAGGATGAAAAAGTGCCCGAGCCGGGTGACGCCGCTGGTATCGGCGATGCGCTGCATCAAGTCCATGACCTGGGCGATGGTGTGCTTGCAGCGAAACTCGATGCCGTATTGCGCGCGCTCCAGCAGCGGCGCCAGGGTCTTGAGTTCGGCAAACACCTGATAGCCGCTGTCGAACAACTCGTCGGTGAAGTTGACCAGCATGTCGCGCTTGGGCACCACTTCGTCCTCGGCCACCTGGCTGATCCAGTTGTGGGGCAGGTTGGGGCCGGTCAGGAACAGGGTTTGCGGATAGAAGTTGCCGATGTAATCGCCAATGAACACCTTGCCGGAACTGGCGACGATCAGGTGCAACTCGTATTCCTTGTGGAAATGCCAGCGCACCAGCGGGCAGGGAAAGCCATGCTGGCGGTAGATGATGGACAACCCGTTGTGGTCGTCCATCAATTCATAGGACGGATCGGTGACTCTGGCGGTGCGGGTCATGTCAGGGCGCTTGTGTAGTTATCCCGCCCTGATCATGCCTCCAGCCGGATGGATAACGCTACTACCGCCTGCGCCTACTCCTGATTAAGCCGATTCTTCACCTCGATCCATTGCGCCATGTATTGAGTACTTTTGTGATGGTGATGGCGCAACATGCTGCCGGTAAAGTTATCTCGCCGAATGTCGGACAGGTGCCGCTGACAAGCAACCAGCCGTTCAATCAACGCCGGGCCATGAATGGACGGTTGGTAGCGACTGGCCAACAAATCGCGGGCTTGATTCTGGGCGCTCAACCACAGGGCCTTGTCGTTGTGCAATTGCACCGCGCGGGCTGCGAACTCTTGAGCCGTACAGGTCACGGCTCCGGGCCAGCTCTCCTCGTCATGCATGGCCTCGGCACCGATAGGCGTCGTCACGTTGGGCGTGCCACAGAGCATCGCATCGACGATTTTGCCCTTGATACCTGCGCCAAAACGCAAGGGCGCCAGGCACACCCGCGTCGCCGACATCACCTGCAAGGCGTCCTCTGCCCAGTTCATTACGTGGAACCCCTGCGCAGCGTTATGTAGCGCAGTGGCCTTGGGTGGCGTGTAGGCACCATAGATATGCAATTGAGCGCTGGGCAATTGCTCGCGAATCAGCGGCCAGATCGCGGTTTTCAACCAGAGCACCGCATCCCAATTGGGCGCATGGCGAAAGTTGCCGATATGCAGAAAGTGCGCCCGGTCTTCGAACGCTACCGGCGCATTGGCCGCAGGTTCGACCATCAATGGGCACCAATGCAACAAGTTGCGGGGAATCCTGAACTGCTCGACCAGCAATTGGATTTCCACTTCGGAAACCATCAGCGTCAAATCACAACGATAAAATGAGGCGATCTCGCGCTTTGCCAGATCGGTGTTGGCCATGTGTTCAAATTCTTCACGCGCCGCCTGGGCGAACAGGCCGCTGAAGTCATTGTTGTCGTCACTGGTTTTCAAACGCTCCTTGAGGCGTTGATGCCGGCCATGCCTGAGGCTTTGCAGGTCGCAACTTTCGAGCACGCGCAGGGCATCGGGACAATGCTTCTCGACCCGCCAGCCGAACTGTTCCTCCATCATGAATTGATCGAACAACACGATGTCCGGCGCCAGTTCGCTGATGAACTCATCGAAACTGCTGTTGTTCAGCTCGATCGGCACTTCGCGAATGCCCAACGCCGTCAGGTCTGCGCGTTGTTCGCCGAAGCCCGCCGGGCTGCTGAACGTGATGTCCCAGCCTTGTTGCAGGAAAACCTCGAGGATTTGCATGACATGCCCGCTGGCCGCGGAAGAGCGGGGCTCGGGCCAGACGTAACCAATGACCAGGACTTTGGTTGCGCGGGGCTGAATCATTGGCGGGAATTCCTTGAAGCGGATGCAGGGCAGGGATGAAAAACGCGGCGCATTAAACCACAGCAGGACGCGGGGTCAGGCCGAGGATGCTGTTAACTTTGTCGCGCAACTGATCGATGGAGAACGGTTTGCCGATCACGTGCATGTCTTGAGGCACTTCGATGGTTTCGGCATAACCGCTGGCAAACAGGATCGGCAAGGCTGGACGTAAAACACGTGCTTCATTGGCCAGTTCGCGTCCATCCATCTCTGGCAGGCCCACGTCGGTCATCATCAGATCAATCTGTTGGGTCAAGTCCTTGAGCTTCTCCAGCGCCGGTTCGCTGCCATCGGCCTCAAGCACCTTGAACTCCAACTCCTCCAGTACGTCGACGATCAACATGCGCACGATGGCATCGTCTTCGACGACAAGGATGGTAGAGCCGTTGGCAGATGACATAGTGAGATTCCCGATAAAATTGGCATTGCCGGTCGCTGGAAATCACCGTCCTCTTACATGAGTGAGTGGCGGATCCCGACAAGTTCCCAACGCGATGCAAAAAAGAACCGGGCGCAGGTCAGGCAAGGATAACCTACCACTTTGCGTGGGCGCAGCAGAATGTAGGACCTTGCGCGAAACCATGTCAGAAAATTGGATCAAGGCGCCAGTTCTGGGGCAAACTCCTTGCACTTTGACAGTTCGACAAGGCCTGACCCATGCCCTCCGCGTCCTCGGTTGATGAGCAACGATTTCGTAAACTCCTGAGCCGCAACATCGGCCTGCCATTGGGTCTGGGTCTTATCAGCGCGGTGTTCTTCGTTTCGCTGATCAGCTATTTACTGTTGACGATCCAGTGGGTGCAACACACCGACCGGGTGATCAATAACGCCAATGAAGCGCTCAAGCTGACCGTGGACCTGGAAACCGGGATGCGCGGTTTCCTGCTCAGTGGCGACGAACATTTCCTCGATCCCTACGAAACCGCCAAACCGCGAATCGCCGTGGCCCTCAACACCTTGCTCGAGCTGACCGCCGACAACCCGCTGCAGACTGACCGCGTGCTGCGGTTGCAGGCCTTGCAGCTGGAATGGGCCAGCTACGCGCAATCGATGATCGATTTGCAGCGCAGCAGCGGTGACTATCGCGCCGTGGTCAAGGCGGGGCGCGGCAAACGCCTGACCGATGAAGTTCGCAAGCAATTCGAGGACGTGATCGACTCCGAGCAACAACTGCGCACCGCTCGCAGTGAAGACGTGCGGCGCACCACAGTCTGGAGTATCAGCCTCTATCTGTTGTTCATTGCCGGCGTCAGTGGCTTGCTGGCGTATGTCGGGCGCCGCGATTTGCTCAAACTTTCGCAATGCTACGGCGTCAACCTCGCTGCCCAACAGGCCAGCGCCCATCGCTTGGAACAGCAAGCCTGGCTGCGCAACGGTCAGACTCAACTCGCCGGGCAGGTGCTGGGACAGTTGAGCCTGAGCCTGCTGGGACGCAATATTCTGCAATTTTGTGCGCAGTACCTTGGCGCCGCCGTGGCAGCTATTTATGTGCGCGAAGACCACGGCGGCCTCAAACGCATCGCCACCTACGGGTTTTCCCGTGAGCAAGAAGAGCGCGAGCAGCAGATTTACAGCGAAGAAGGCATTGTCGGCCAGGTGGCGCAACAGGCGCGGTTGATTCGCCTGGACGAGGTACCGGTCGATTACTTCAAAGTCAGCTCCGGCCTCGGCGAAGGTTTGCCACGCAGTGTGCTGGTGGTGCCAACCAGTGATGACGAGCGGGTCAATGGCGTGATCGAACTGGGCTTTCTGCGCTCACTGACGGACCGTGATGTTGAATTGCTTGAGCTGATTGCCGGCAACATCGGCACCTCGATCGAGGCTGCACGCTATCGTCAGCGTTTGCAGGAGGTGTTGGCCGAAACCCAGCAACTCAACGAAGAATTGCAGGTTCAGCAGGAAGAGCTCAAGGCCGCCAACGAAGAGCTCGAAGAACAGTCACGGATTCTCAAGGAGTCCCAGGCACACCTGGAAATCCAGCAGGTGGAGCTGGAGCAGACCAACGAACAACTCGCCGAACAGGCACAAGCACTGGCCGAGCAACGCGACGCCATGGAGCTGAAGAATACCGAGCTCAATCAGGCCCGGATCCAGCTCGAAGAACGTGCCGTAGAGTTGCAGCGCTCGAGTCAGTACAAGTCCGAATTCCTCGCCAATATGTCCCACGAGTTGCGCACGCCGCTGAACAGCTCATTGATCCTGGCCAGGCTTCTGGCGCAAAACCCGGAGGAAAACCTCAGCGCCGAGCAGGTCAAATTCGCCGAATCGATCTACTCCGCCGGCAATGACTTGCTCAACCTGATCAACGACATTCTGGACATTTCCAAGGTCGAGGCCGGCAAGTTGGAGATCCGTGCGCAGAACACCAGCGTGGCGCGTCTGGTCGAAGGCCTGCGCGGTCTGTTTCAGCCGTTGGCGTCGGACAAACAGCTGGATTTCCAGGTGGATGTGCAGGACGGCGCGCCGCTGATGCTGTTCACCGACCGCCAGCGCCTGGAGCAGGTGCTCAAGAACCTGCTGTCCAACGCCGTGAAATTCACTGAAAGCGGTAGCGTGTGCCTGTCCGTCGCCACGGTGCCGAACGACGGCATCGCGTTCAGCGTCCGTGATTCCGGAATCGGCATTGCCGCGCAGCAGCACGCCAGCATTTTCGAGGCGTTCCGGCAGGCCGATGGCACCACCAGTCGGCGTTATGGCGGCACCGGGCTGGGCTTGTCGATCTCCCGTGATCTGGCGGCCTTGCTCGGCGGCTCCATCAGCGTGAGCAGCACACCGGGGCAGGGCAGTGCGTTTACCCTGGTACTGCCGCAGCAGTACAGGGAACCGGGTGAAGTACCTGTCGCACCGATGCGCGCCGAGACGATGGCGGCGGTGCCGAACGTAATGCCACCCGCGCTGTCGCCACTGCTGGCCGAGGTCAACATTGCGCGGTTCGACGACGATCGCAACAACGGTCCGTTCACCAGCCGCTGCATTCTGGTGGTGGAAGATGAGCCGAATTTTGCGCACATCCTCTACGACCTTGCTCATGAACTGGGTTATCAGTGCCTGGTGGCCCATGGTGCCGACGAAGGCTACGACCTGGCCAAGACGTTCATCCCCGACGCGATCCTGCTGGACATGCGCCTGCCGGATCACTCCGGCCTGACCGTGCTGCAACGCCTGAAGGAACACGCCGAAACCCGGCACATCCCGGTGCACGTGATTTCGGTCGAGGACCGGGTTGAAGCCGCGATGCACATGGGCGCCATTGGCTATGCGGTCAAACCGACCTCCCGCGAGGAACTCAAGGACGTTTTTGCGCGAATCGAGGCCAAGCTGACCCAGAAGGTCAAGCGCGTGCTGCTGGTCGAGGACGACGACTTGCAGCGCGACAGCATTGCCCGCCTGATCGGCGACGATGGCCTCGAGATCACTGCCGTTGGCCTGGCGCAGGCGGCACTGGACCAGCTGCGGACCTCGGTTTTCGATTGCATGATCATCGACCTCAAACTGCCGGACATGCTCGGCAATGACCTGCTCAAGCGCATGTCCACCGAAGACCTCTGCTCCTTTCCACCGGTCATCGTCTATACCGGGCGCAACCTGACCCGGGATGAAGAGGCTGAACTGCGCAAGTATTCGCGTTCGATCATCATCAAGGGCGCACGCTCGCCAGAGCGGCTGCTGGATGAGGTGACGCTATTTCTGCACAAAGTCGAATCGCGGTTGTCCCATGAGCGGCAGAAGATGCTCAAGGTCTCTCGCAGCCGTGAAAAGGTCTTCGAGGGCCGCAATGTGCTGCTGGTGGATGACGATGTGCGCAACATTTTTGCCCTCACCAGTGCGCTGGAGCAAAAAGGCGCAGTAGTAGTCATTGGTCGCAACGGCCGCGAAGCGATTGAACGATTGAATGAGGTGCAAGACATCGATCTGGTGTTGATGGACGTAATGATGCCGCAGATGGATGGTTTCGAAGCCATTGTTGAAATCCGCAAGGACCCGCGCTGGCGCAAGCTGCCGATCATCGCGGTGACGGCCAAGGCCATGAAGGACGACCAGGAGCGCTGCCGGCAGGCCGGCGCCAACGATTACCTGGCCAAGCCCATCGACCTGGATCGCCTGTTTTCGCTGATTCGTGTGTGGTTACCGAAGGTGGAACGTATCTAGTGAAGCGCAATTTTTCAGTGGAGCGAAACAGCGAGATCGAATTGCGCTTGTTGATCGAGGCGATCTACCTCAAGTACAGCTACGATTTTCGCGATTACTCCGGCGCTTCGATCAAGCGCCGGGTCAACCATGCGTTGAGTCAGTTCGAGTGCAATACCATCTCGGCGCTACAGGAAAAAGTCCTGCGCGACCCCGCCGCGTTCATGCAATTGCTGCAATTGCTGACCATTCCGGTCAGCGAGATGTTCCGCGATCCTTCGCACTTCCTGGCCATCCGCAAAGAAGTGGTGCCGCTGCTGCGAACCTACCCTTCGCTCAAGATCTGGATCGCCGGATGCAGCACCGGTGAAGAAGTGTATTCGATGGCCATTGTGCTGCGCGAAGAAGGCTTGCTCGACCGCACGGTCATCTACGCCACTGACATCAATCCGCGCTCGCTGGAAAAGGCCAGGCAAGGGATTTTCTCGATGGAGAATGTCCGCGCCTACACTGCTAATTACCAGCAGGCCGGTGGCCAGTGTTCCTTTGCCGACTACTATACGGCGGCCTATGGGTACGCAATTTTCGACAAGACCCTGCGCGAGAACGTAACCTTCGCCGATCACAGTCTCGCGACGGACAGCGTTTTTTCAGAAACCCAATTAATTTCATGTCGTAACGTACTGATTTACTTTAATAAAAAACTTCAGGATCGGGCATTCGGATTGTTTCATGAGTCTCTTTGCCATCGCGGTTTCCTGGTGTTGGGCAGCAAGGAAACCCCGGAATTCTCAGCCTTCGGCCATCAGTTCGAGCCGCTGGTCAAACTGGAACGGATTTACCGAAAATCATGAAAAGTGCAACGAACTCGCCGGCGATCGTAGCGATCGTGATCGGTGCCTGGGCCGGTGGCATCGGCCGTCTGCCTGTCGAGCTGGAACCAATCGCATGCTGAGTAATATGCAGGCCAATCTGCTGATCGTCGACGATCTGCCGGAAAATCTGCTGGCGCTCGAAGCGTTGATCAAGCGTGAGGACTGCATCGTGTACAAGGCACTGTGTGCCGACGAAGCCTTGTCCCTGCTGTTGCAGCACGAATTCGCCATGGCCATCCTCGATGTGAAGATGCCCGGCATGAACGGCTTCGAGCTGGCCGAGTTGATGCGTGGCACGGAAAAAACCAGGAATATTCCGATCGTTTTCGTCAGCGCTGCCGGACGTGAACTGAACTACGCGTTCAAGGGCTATGAAAGCGGTGCCGTGGACTTCCTGTACAAGCCGCTGGACATCCTTGCGGTCAAGAGCAAAGTCAATGTGTTCGTCGATCTGTATCGCCAGAGCAAGGCGATGAAGGAACAAGTGCTGGCCCTTGAGCAAAGTCGCCACGAACAGGAGACCCTGCTCAAGCAACTGCAAAACACCCAGCTGGAACTGGAGCAGGCGGTGCGCATGCGCGATGACTTCATGTCCATCGTCGCCCATGAAGTGCGCACGCCGCTCAACGGCCTGATCCTTGAAACCCAGCTGCGCAAGAAGCACCTGGCCCGGGACAACGCCGCCGCCTTCACCCTGGACAAGATGCACGCCATGGTCGACCGCGACGAGCGGCAGATCAAAAGCCTCATACGCTTGATCGAAGACATGCTCGATGTCTCGCGCATTCGCACCGGAAAGTTGTCGATTCGGCCAACGTGCTTCGATCTTTCGGCACTGGTGAGCGAGTTGTTGCAGAATTTTTCCCGGCAGATCGACGCCGCCGAGGCGTCGGTCACGCTGGATGCCGAGCAACCGGTGATCGGAAATTGGGATGAATTTCGTATTGAACAGGTGATTTCCAACCTGTTGACCAACGCCTTGCGCTACGGGGCCAAGGGCCTGGTCTCGGTGAAAGTCTACAGTGAAGAGGGTCGGGCGCTGGTGGACGTGCAGGACCAGGGGATCGGTATCAGCGAAGAAGACCAGGAGCGGATTTTCCAGCAGTTCGAACGGGTATCGGCCAAACATATCGGTGCCGGACTGGGCCTGGGATTGTTTATTTCAGAACAGATTGTCGCCGCCCATGGCGGTACTATTACGGTCCAGAGCAGGATTGGCGAAGGCGCCTTGTTTCGCGTTTGTCTGCCGCTGCAGGAAAACAGCCAGATAAACGCAACCTCTGATCGACCCCACGGTCGTATCAGCAGCAATTGACCGAGCAAAGGCTTCCCATGAGCGAAGATGCACAAGATGTAGTACTCGTCGTCGAGGACGATCCCTCGATTCTGATGGTGCTGTCCGCTTATCTGTCGGGCGAGGGTTACCGCGTGTTGCAGGCGGAAAACGGCGAGCAGGCTTTTGAAATCCTCGCGAGCAAACCGCACCTGGACATGATGATCACCGACTTTCGCCTGCCCGGCGGCATCTCCGGCGTGCAGATCGCCGAGCCCGCCGTGAAGCTGCGACCGGAACTCAAGGTGATTTTCATCAGCGGCTATGCCCAGGAAATCCGTGAGACCGACAGCCCGATTACGCGCAAGGCACCGATCCTGGAAAAACCCTTCGATCTGGATAAATTGCAGGAATTGATGCAGGACATGCTTTCGTAAGCATTCAGGCGCTGATCATCTCCCAGACCTTCGCCGTCAACAGATCGAAGGTAAACGGCTTGGCAGATCATCTGCATGCCCGGATCGAGAAACCCGCCGCGCACTGCCGCGACGGTCTGCCTGTTGCACTTGACCCTCGGCCGGGACGACGGTTAAACGAAATGTCAGTCGAGGTCAAAGCCCCTGCTGCAACGCCGGATCATCGGGGTTCATCTGTTCGAGTTGGGCCAACAGGACCTGTACGTTTTGCAGTTGGCCGCTTTCCTTCCAGTAATTGATCAATAGCACCCGGGCCTTGCGGTCGTTCGGGTGGCGCTGGACGATTTCCTGTAATTGTTTCTGCGCCGCTTCCAGTTCCTGCTCACCGTGTAATGTGGTGGCCAGGTCGTAGCGGTAATCGCGGTTATTGGGCTCGAGTTCAACGGCTTTGGACAGGCCGAGCAGGGCGAATTCACTTTGGTCGTGATGCAGCAGCCAGAGCCCCAGGGCATGTTGCAGGTAGGCCGAATCGGGTTGTGCCTGGAGTTGCCTGGCCAACAACTGCCGGGCGGCGTCGTTTTGGCCCTGTTTATCCAGTACTTCGATTTGCAGCACCAGCGCCGGCAGGTTGTCCGGTGCCAGGCGCAGGGTATTGTCCAGCGCCTGTTGCGCTTGCTTGAGCTCGGCGTTGTGCAGGTGCAGCCGGGCCAGTTGGTATTGGTTTTCGCCGCTTTGCGGCTCGCTCTTGAGCACTTGCTCCCAGGCATCGATGGCTTGCTCCAGCGGCCCGAAATACAAGCCGAGTTCATCCGGGGACAAACCCAGCAGTGCGTTGATGGCGGCCAGCCGCACGCTTTGTTCGCTGTCATCGAGCAATGGCCCCAGCAGCAGACTGCGCTGGCCGCTCGGTACCAGGCCGCTGATACTCCTGATCGCAGCGATACGGACCTCGGGCGATTCGTTCTGCAGGTCGGCATTCGCCAGTTTCAGGGCCACCGAGCTTGGATAGTTGGGCAGCTCGGCATGCAACCAGACACGACGCTTGGGGGACAGGTCCGGACGGCCCAATTGCTGATAGAGCAGCCGTGCGGCACCGGGTTGACCACCCCGGGCTGCTGCCAGTGCTTCGCTGTAGCCATGTTGTATGGCTTCGGGAACCACCGGGGCGGTATCGCGCAGGGGAACCCACGCAAGACCGATGACGAGCAGGGCGAAGAGGCTGATAAACAGATAGCGGCGGGACTTGGGCATGCAGGAATCCGGAAGCTGGCGAGCTTTTGCAAAGGTCGCCAGCTTCGGTCAGGCCAGGCTTTGAGTCAAACCTTGACGACGCTCACTGACGATTCAATGGGCCTGCAAACGGTGTCGACAGCAAAACCTGTCGAGGCCCCGTAGCAGTGACTACGCTTGCTGGAGGTGTCTCGACGAGTGTTCCCATGCAAGCGTTGCTGCAGTACTTCAAGGCCATGCTCAACCCCGGGCCCGGGGTGTTGCTGTTTGCCCTGCGAACCATCGCGGCCGGTTTGTTGACACTGTATCTGGCGTTTTTGTTCGATCTGGATCAACCCAAGTGGTCGATCATGGCCGTGGTCATCATCAGCCAGCCACTGGGCGGCATGGTGCTGGCACGCAGTTTTGGCCAGGTCATCGGTACCACCATGGGGGCGGTCGTGGCCGTGGCAATCATGGCGATATTTGCGCAGGCACCGTTGCCGTTCATCACCACCCTGGCCCTGTGGCTGGCGCTGTGCACCGCCGGTGGCACGCTGTTGCGCTACACCAGCTCCGGAGCATTCGTGCTAAGTGGCTACACCGCCGTGGTCATCGCATTGCTGGCGATTCCCGATCAGGACGGCACCTTTTTGCTGGCGGTGACCCGCCTCACTGAAACCTTGCTGGCGGTCGCCTGCGTGTGCGTGGTCAGCCTGCTTACCGCCAGGCCCGAAGCCGTGGCACGGGACTATTTCGCGAAGATCGATCAAATCACCCGGTTGCTGGCCACCCATGCCAGCGCCGTCATCCGCACCGAAGAGAGCGAAGCGGATTTCCAGCAGCGGCAAATGCAGCTGTTGGGGCAAATCAGCGGCCTGGAAGGCGTGCGCCGGCACATGTATTACGATGCACCGCGCTTGCGCAGTGCCAACGGACTGGTGCAACTGTTGGGCAATCAATTGGTGTTGTTGACCGCGCGGTTGACCGCCTTGCGCCACCAGCGGTTGTTGTTGACCGAGCGCTGGGAGGGCGAGTTGCCTGAAGAAATTCAACGGCTGCGTGCAGAAGAACTGGCCTTTCTCGATGAACTGGCGCGGGAGGGGCGTTCGCTGTCCAGTGAAAAGCGCCATCATTTCACGTCGCTGCAACAACGCTTCGATGAGCTGGCCTACAGGGCCGAACAGTTGACCGAACCGCTGCCGGCCACCTTGCGCTCGCTGGCCTGGTCGTTGCGCTGGGAGCAAGCTCGCCTGCTGCAGCAGCTTGAGCAGATTCTGGAGTTGAGTGATGCCATCCAGAGCGGTCGACCCGCGAGCAGCGTGTTTCGTGGGCGGGAAAACCCGCTGCACCTGGACTTCACCCTGGCGACCATGAATGCCGTCCGGGCTTTTTCCGCGCTGTTGATCGCCGGCCTGATCTGGATCGAAACCGGCTGGGACGGTGCGCGAGGCGCAATGGTGCTGGTGGGCATCCTGTGTTCGCTGATGTCGACGTTTCCCCGGCCGCTGCTGGCCGTGCAAAGCTATGCGCGGGGGTTCGGGCTGGCGCTGGTGGCCTCGGCACTGCTTCAGTTCATGTTTGTGCCGATGATCAGCAATTTCGAGATGCTTGCCTTGTTGCTGGCGCCCTTGCTCTACGCCGTTGCGGTGGGCCTGGCCAGTCCCGCCACTACGGGTACCGGCATTGGCCTGGGGCTCACGACTTTTCTGTTGCTCGGCCCGTTGAACGTGGGGATTGGCCAGAACACCGCGATCCAGTGGTTCGAGTTTGCCGGGGCTTATACCTGCGCGACCGTGCTGGCGTTGAGTGTGTATGTGTTGATCTTTCCGTTCATGCCGGATTTGCGCATGCGCCGGCTCCACAAAGAGAACTGCGAGCAGGTGTACGCCTTGCTGAAAACCTCGGCGACCGATGAACAGCAGTTTGCCTTCGAGAGCCGGATGGTCGATCGCCTGACCATGATGCTGGGGTTGCTGCCGGCGACCCGGGAGCCACAATCGCGTGAGCGGTTCCAGGTCAGTCTGGCCTGCATGGCACTGGGTATCGCCTTGAATCAGCTCAGGCAGCAGGGGCAGAACAACGCTCTGCTAAGTCCGGATCTGCAAAGTCGCCTGTTTTCGACAGTGCGGGAAACGGGGAGGCTGGTCGCCGGTCGGCCCGGGGTCGAAGTGGCGCAGGTGCTCGATAGCCTCCACACCCTGGGCGACGAGCTGGATGCCCTGCATACCGATGTTCATGAGCACTTGTGGTCGGTGTTCCGTATGCGCGTGGCGCTGTTGATCGTGGTGTCGTTCGTCGAGCGCTATCGTGGCTACTTTCAACCCGCAGGCCTTGAAGGAGACCCTGTCCTTGCCCATTGATCTGGAAGTGGGTGGTGCCTACCTGCCCCCGATTGCTCAGGCGCTGCTGCTGGGCGTGCCGATTTTTCTGCTGCTGGACTGGACGTTGCGGCGCCTGGGTGTGCTGCAGTTTGTCTGGCACGAAGCGCTGTTCGAAGGCGCGCTATACGTCTGCGTCTGCGCCACGTTGATCCTGGTGATGGGAGTCTGATGCCTTGAAGAACATCCTTTCCCGACTCACGACGCTGGCGGTGGTACTGCTGGCCGTTATCCTGGGCTGGTTCGCGTGGGAGCATTACACCCGCGCCCCCTGGACCCGGGATGCCCGGGTGCGTGCCGATGTGGTGACCTTATCCGCCGACGTTTCGGGGCGAATCGTCAGCCTGACCGTGCAGGACAACCAGCATGTGAACAAAGGCCAGGCGCTGCTGGAGATCGATCCGGCGCGTTACATCCTGGCGGTGGAGCATGCCAAACGTGCCGTTGAGGTGGCGAAAGCCTCGCTCGGGCAGGCCCAGGCGACCATTACCGCCAGCGAAGCGTTGCTCAAACAACGTCAGAGCGAAGAGCATCGGCGGCGCACGCTCAAGGATCGCTCGGCAATTTCCGGCGAAGAGTGGGAAAAAGCCAGCACCGATGTGTCGGTGGCCCAGGCTGACTTGCTGCGTAATCAGGCCAACCTGGTGTTGGCCCAGGCTAACGTGCAACTGGCCATTGCGGCCTTGACCCAGTCCGAGCTCGATTTGCAGCGTACCCACGTCATCTCCCCGGTGACCGGATATGTCACCAATCTGCTGACCAGGGAGGGCGACTACGCCTCGGCCGGCGGTCCATTGCTGGCGTTGGTGGACAGCGATTCGTTCTATGTCAGCGGTTACTTTGAAGAAACCAAGTTGCCGCGGATCGGGGAGGGCGACCGGGTCAGGATCGAGTTGATGAGTGGCGAGACGTTCGGCGGCAAAGTGCAGAGCATTGCCTTTGCCATTGCCGACCGGGAGAACCTGCCGGGCGGCCGCTTGCTGGCGAATATCAACCCCAGTTACACCTGGATCAAACTGGCGCAGCGGGTGCCGGTGCGGATCGAGATCGATGCCGGCTATGCCGGTAAAGACAAATTGCGCGCCGGGACCACCGCGACGGTGACCGTCCAGGAACACCCCTGATCCCTGTAGGAGCGAGCCCGCTCGCGATGGTGGTCAACGATGACGCGGGCAGCCTGAATTAACGCGGTGTTCTCTGGTTCTTCGCGAGCAAGCTCGCTCCTACAAGGGATTTACGTTGCCTGGAAAAGGCAAAAAAAGCCCCGCGACCGGACGCAGGGCAAGGAAATTGGTTGGTTGCGGCCAACCAAAGGAGCATCTCAAAACATCGGGTCAGTTGCTGGCGACCGTCTCCGGCTGCCAGCCACCGCCAAGGGCCTTGTAGATCGCGACGATGCCGCGATACAGGTCGACTTCAGCCTGGGCCTGGGTGTCTTCGGCCGCCAGGCGTTCCCGTTGAGCGTCGAGCAGCACAAGGAAATCGGCTGTGCCTTCGCGGTAACGGATCTCGGCGAGATCGGCTGCGGAACGGCTGGACTCGCTCTGGCGAATCAGCGAAATCAGACGCTGTTGGCGTTTGCCGTAGTCGCTGAAGGCGTTTTCCGATTCTTCCAGGGCCAGCAACACTTGCTGCTCGTAGGTCGCCAGGGCGCCTTCGGCATCGGCGTCGGCGCCGCGCAAACGGGCCTTCACACTGCCCAGGTCAAACGCCGCCCAGGTGATGCTCGGGCCGAGCGCCCAGGCGTTGGCCGCCGAGGAGCCGATCTGCGAACCGCGCCCGGCCGTAAAGCCAAGAAAGCCGCTGAGGCTGACCCGCGGGAACAGATCGGCCTTGGCCACGCCGATACGCGCCGTGGCCGAGGCCAGTTGGCGTTCGGCACTGCGAATGTCCGGACGGCGTTGCAACAGTTCACCCGGATCACCGATCGGCAATGCCTTGGCAATCGCCGGCAGGTCTTTCGGGCTCAGGTCCACGGTCAGCTTGTCCGGACGTTCACCCAGCAGGGTGGCGATACGGTTTTTCTGCCGAATCTGCTCGGCCTGCAATTGCGGCACGCTGGCTTCGACCGATGCCAGTCGCGCATCGGCACGCTCCACATCGAGCTGATCGCCGACGCCGGCATCCCGCAGGCTGATGGTGATCTTGCGCGACTCCTGCTGGTTCTCCAGGTTGGCCAGGGCAATCTTCTCCCGCAGTTGCGCGCCGCGCAGTTGGCCATAGGAATCCACCAGTTCGGCAATCATGGTGACTTGCAGTTGGTACAGATCGGCCTCGAACGCCTGTTGCTCGGCGTTCGCCGACTCCAGGTTGCGCTGGATGCGGCCGAACAGATCGATCTCCCACGCCATGTCCAGGCCCAGGTCGTAGCGTTCGCTGTTGACCCGGTCGGTGGTCTGGCCGGGAATCTGGCCTTTGCCCAAATCACTGCTGACGCGGCTGGTGATGGTTGGCATGGCGTCGTTGCTGACGTCATCGCGGATCGCCCGCGCCGCTTTCCAGCGGGCGAAGGCGACGCGCAAATCGCGGTTGCCTTGCAGCGATTGCGTCACCAACTGGTTGAGGGTCGGGTCTTCGAACTGTTGCCACCAGATGCCTTCGAAACGCGAGCGGTCAAAGTTTTTCTGGCCGGCGGCGCCATCGGTGGCGGCCGTGATGTGGGCCGCCTCGGTGGTTGGCGTCTTGTAGTCCGGGCCGACGGCACAGGCACTCAGGGCCAGTACCAGCAGGCTCGGCAGGAAGGCTTTCAAACTCATCAGTGCGACTCCAGCTTCAGGGCGGCCTTGGCGGCTTTGCGCGTTTGGCCGCGCTCGACAAAGTTACGAATCAGTACGTAGAACACTGGCGTCAGCAACAGACCGAAGAAAGTCACCCCGAGCATCCCGGAGAACACCGCCACACCCATGGCGTGACGCATTTCGGCACCGGCACCGCTGGAGAACACCAGCGGCACAACACCCATGATGAACGCGAAGGAGGTCATCAGGATCGGCCGCAGACGCAGACGGCAAGCTTCCAGGACCGCCGCCAGCGGGTTGAGGCCTTCCAGTTGCTTGTCCTTGGCGAACTCGACGATCAGGATCGCGTTCTTACAGGCAAGCCCCACCAATACGATCAAACCGATCTGGGTAAAGATGTTGTTGTCGCCACCGGACGCAATCACCCCGGTGATGGCCGACAGCAGGGTCATCGGTACGATCAGGATCACCGCCAGTGGCAGGCTCCAGCTTTCGTATTGAGCTGCCAGTACCAGGAACGCCAGCAGCACGCAGAGCGGGAACACGAACAGCGCGGTGTTGCCGGACAGAATCTGCTGGTAGGTCAGGTCGGTCCATTCGTAGGTCATGCCGTTGGGCAGTTCTTCCTTGAGCAGTTTCTCGATGGCTTTTTCGGCCTGGCCGGAGCTGTAGCCGGGGGCTGCCGCACCGTTGATTTCAGCGGTGATGAAGCCGTTGTAGTGCATCACGCGGTCCGGGCCCGAGGTGTCGCTGACCTTGATGAAGGTCGCCAGCGGGATCATCTCGCCCTTGTTGTTACGCACCTTCAACTGGCCGATCTGGTCGGATTCGAGGCGGAACTGTTGTTCGGCCTGAACGTTGACCTGATAGGTGCGCCCGAAGCGGTTGAAGTCGTTGGCATACAGCGAACCCAGGTAAATCTGCAGGGTGTCGAAGATGTCGCTGACGGCCACGCCGTGGGTCTTGGCTTTTTCCCGGTCGATGGCGGCATCGACCTGGGGCACGTTCACCGTGTAGCTGGTGAACAGGCCCGCCAGTTCCGGAACGCTGTGGCTCTTGGCAATGATGTTCATGGTTTCCTTGTACAGCTCTTCGTAGCCCAGGTTGCCCCGGTCTTCGATTTGCAGGCGGAAACCACCGATGGTGCCCAGGCCCTGTACCGGCGGCGGCGGGAAGATCGCCATGTAGGCTTCCTGGATGTTCGCGTACTGGCCGTTCAAGGCACCGGCGATTGCCCCTGCGGACATGCTCGGGTCTTTACGCTCGTCGAACGGTTTGAGGGTCACGAACACGATGCCGGCGTTCGGGCTGTTGGTGAAGCCGTTGATCGACAGGCCCGGGAAGGCCACCGCGCTTTCCACGCCCGGCTGTTTCAGGGCGAGGTCGGACATGCGCTTGATCACGTCTTCGGTACGGTCCAGGCTCGAGGCATCCGGCAGTTGCGCGAAGGCCACCAGGTATTGCTTGTCCTGGCCGGGGACGAAACCGGTCGGGGTGCTGGAGAAACCGAAGAAGGTCAGGACCATCAGGCCGGCATACAGCAGCAAGGCGATGCCGCTTGAGCGGATCACACGGGCAACGGTGCCGACATAACCATGGCTGGCTTTTTCGAAGAAACGGTTGAACGGACGGAACAACCAGCCACCGAAAATCTTGTCCAGCACCTTGGAGAAGCGGTCTTTCGGTGCGTCATGGCCCTTGAGCAATACCGCGGCCAGCGCTGGCGACAGGGTCAGCGAGTTGAAGGCCGAGATCACCGTGGAAATTGCAATGGTCAGGGCGAACTGCTTGTAGAACTGGCCCGTCAGACCGGAGATGAACGCCGCCGGAACGAACACCGCACACAGCACCAGCGCCGTGGCAATGATCGGGCCGGTCACTTCACGCATGGCGCGTTTGGTGGCCTCGACCGGGGTCAATCCGAGTTCGATGTTCCGTTCGACGTTTTCCACCACCACGATCGCATCGTCCACCACGATACCGATCGCCAGCACCAGGCCGAACAACGACAGGGCGTTGAGCGAGAAACCAAACAGATGCATCACGGCAAAGGTACCGATCAGCGAAACCGGCACAGCCACCAACGGAATGATCGAGGCGCGCCAGGTTTGCAGGAACAGGATCACCACCAGCACCACGAGGATCAGCGCTTCGAAGAGGGTGTGAACCACCGCCTCGATGGAGCCGCGCACGAAGATCGTCGGGTCATAGACGATGCTGAAGTCCATGCCTTCGGGGAAGCCCTTCTTCAGCTCGGCCATCTTGGCCCGCACTTCGTTGGAGATTTCGATGGCGTTGGAGCCAGGGCGCTGGAAGATCGGGATCGCCACCGCCGGCTGGTTGTTCAGCAGCGAACGCAGGGCGTACTGGCTGGAACCCAGTTCGACGCGGGCGATGTCTTTGAGGCGAGTGATTTCACCGTTGTCGCCAGAGCGAATGATGATGTTCTCGAACTCTTCCTCGGAGACCAGACGGCCCTGAGTGTTGACCGACAACTGGAAGCTTTGCGCATTCGGGGCAGGGGGCGCCCCCAAGGCACCGGCAGCCACCTGGCGGTTCTGTTCGCGGATGGCCGTCACAACGTCGGTCGCGGTCAGGTTGCGCGAAGCGGTCTTGTTCGGGTCGAGCCACACACGCAGCGAGTAATCGCCCATGCCGAACAGTTGCACGTCACCGACACCGCCCAGCCGCGCCAGTTCATCCTTGATGTTCAGGATCGCGTAGTTGGACAGATAGAGCATGTCGTAGCGTTTGTCCGGCGAGGTCAAGTGCACAACCATGGTCAGGTCGGGCGACGCCTTGTCCACGGTGATACCGATGCGCGTCACTTCCTCGGGAAGTTTCGGCTCGGTCCGGGTCACGCGGTTCTGCACCTGCACCTGCGCGTTGTCCAGGTCGGTACCCAGGGCAAAGGTGATGGTCAGGGTGATCTTGCCGTCGGCGGTCGACTGCGAGGACATGTACAGCATGTTCTCGACACCGGTGATGGCTTGCTCCAGCGGAGCCGCCACGGTTTCACCGATGACTTTCGGGTTGGCGCCCGGAAAGTTGGCGCGAACCACCACGGTTGGCGGCACGACTTCCGGGTATTCGCTGATCGGTAACTGGAACAGCGAGATCGCACCGGCGATCAGGATCAGCAGCGACAGCACCGCTGCGAAGATCGGACGCGAAATGAAGAATTGGGAAAAATTCATCGTAAAAATCCCTTAACCGCGTGGGGTCGTGGCAGCCAGTTTCACAGCCGTGCCCGGCGCAACCCTGGCAGGCGCGACTTGGGGCAGGTTGCTGGCTTCCAGCGCTTGACGTTGTTGTGCGAGTGCCGCGAGGGTTTGTTCGCTGGCCATCGGAATCACTTCAGGGGTGACCGGTGAACCAGGGCGTACCCGCTGCAGGCCCTTGACGATGATGGTGTCGTCCTTGTTCAGGCCGTTGCGCACGATGCGCAGACCTTCGATCTTCGGACCCAGTTCCACCGCGCGGTAGGCGGTCTTGTTATCGCCATCCAGCACAATCACGAACTTCTTGCCCAGGTCGGTGCCGACCGCTTCGTCGTTGATCAGCATGGCGCTGTAGGTGCCGCTGCCCACCAGTTTCAGGCGTGTATACAGGCCCGGGGTGTAGCTGCCATCGCTGTTGTCGAACACGGCGCGACCACGGATGGTGCCGGTTTTCGGGTTGACCTGGTTGTCGACGAAGTTCATCACGCCCTGGTGCGGGTTGCCGTCCTCGTTGGACAGGCCCATGTAAACCGGGGTGGTAGCGCCGCGCTTGCCCTGGCGAGCGAGCTCGGTGTACTTGAGGAACACACGCTCATCTGCGTCGAAGTAGGCGTACACCTTGTCGGTGGAAACCACGCTGGTCAGCGGGGTGGTGTCGGCCGTCACCAGGTTGCCGGCGGTGATTTCGGCACGGCTGACGCGGCCGCTGATCGGTGCGGTGACGCGGGTGAAGCTCAGGTTCAGCTTGGCCAGGTCCAGTTGCGCTTGCAGGGCACCGACGGCGGCACGTGCTTCCTGGGCGGCGCTGGTACGCGAATCGGCCAGCTCGGCGGAAATGGCGTTGCTGGTGCGCAGGCGCTCACCGCGCTGGGCTTCGTTTTCGCTGCGGGTAGCATTGGCGCGCGATTGTGCAACCAGGGCTTCGAGGCGGCGGACCTCAGCCTGGAACGGACGCGGGTCAATCTGGAACAGCAGGTCGCCTTTCTTGACCAGGGCACCTTCAGTGAAGGCCACTTCATCGATCTGGCCTGAGACCCGTGGACGAATCTCGACGGTTTCCGGTGCTTCGAGGCGCCCGGTGAATTCGTCCCACTCGTTGACCGGTTGTTCCAGCACCTTGGCCACGCTGACCTTGGCCGCTGGCATGCTGGCGGCGGTCTCCGGGGCCTTGCCGCAAGCGCTGATCACCACTACGGCCAACAAAGCCAACGGGAAGCGCAAATGTTTGAATGACTGTTCCATGGATGCATCCGCCAATGTGTTGAGATTGGCGAATGATGCGCGGCGGGTTTGTATCTCACGAATCGAATGGGGCGAAGGTAACTATCATTCGGAATGATATGAGACCCCAAGTTAGCTCTCTAGCCTGCACCTTACGCAGAGGTCTATCAATCAGGTCGATGGCAATTCTTTGTTGCCGAAAAAGCATCAATCAGTCTTGAAACAGAGGTGTGGCCTTCGCGAGCAGGCTCGCTCCCACACTGGATCTCATTAGCCATTGGTTTAACGGGGTCCAACTGCCTGCGCTGTGCCAATTTCGTCACCGCCAATGCCCAAACCCATCAAGTCATAACGCCTCGGATAGACCACTCTGACCGGTCTGTCCAAGGAGATGACCATGATCCGACTGACCCTGATCGAAGCCCGTGAGTTGGCCGAATCGATCTTGTTGCACAACGGTTTTAATCTGGCCCATGCACAAGCGGTGGCGGCGACGGTGGTTGTTGGCGAACGTGATGGCTGTGCCTCCCACGGTTTGTACCGGATTCTGGGGTGTGTGAATTCCCTGCGGGCCGGCAAGGTGTCAGCCGATGCCGAGCCACAGGTGATCGACCAGGCGCCGTCGATCGTGCGGGTGGATGCTGGCGGTGGGTTTTCACAGTTGGCGTTTCAGGCGGGGTTGCCGTTGCTGGCGCAGAAAGCCCAGGCCAACGGCATTGCCGCGTTGGCAATCAACCGCTGTGTACATTTCTCGGCGCTGTGGGTGGAGATCGAGCAATTGACTGCCGCCGGTCTGGTGGCACTGGCGTGTAATCCGAGCCACGCCTGGGTGGCGCCGGCTGGAGGACGACTGCCGGTGTTCGGCACTAATCCCATTGCCTTCGGTTGGCCGCGTGCGGGGCAAGATCCGTTTGTGTTCGACTTCGCCACCAGCGCGATTGCCCGTGGTGATATCGAACTGCACCGGCGTGCCGGCAAGGCGATTCCCGAAGGTTGGGGCGTCGACGCCCAAGGCCAGCCGAGCACCAACGCCAACGTGGTGCTCGACAGCGGCGCGATGCTGACGTTCGGCGGGCACAAGGGTTCGGCGCTGGCGGCGATGGTGGAGTTGATTGCCGGGCCGCTGATTGGTGACCTGACCAGTGCCGAGTCGTTGGCTTACGACGCAGGCAGCAAGTCGTCGCCGTACCATGGCGAGTTGATCATCGCCCTGGACCCTCGGCGCTTTCTGGGGGACGCCACTGAAGAACATCTGGCCCGGGCTGAAACGTTGTTCCAGGGCATTGAAGGGCAGGGCGCACGCTTACCGTCGCAACGACGTTACGCGGCGCGGGTACGCAGCCTGGTGGAAGGCGTGCAAATTCCCGAGGCGCTATACAACGACCTGAAAGCACTGCTGGCTTGAATGGAGTGGGTGCGCCCACTCCTGTGGGAGCGAGCCTGCTCGCGATGAGGGCATCAGATTCAACATTTTCGTCGACTGACACACCGCTATCGCGAGCAGGCTCGCTCCCACAGGAGGTCGTGTTGTTAAACCGGCTCGCGTTGGCTGCTGCCATCCACCAGCCGTGCAATGCCCAGTGGATTGGCGTTTTTCAAGGCGTCGGGTAGCAAGGCGTCCGGGCAGTTCTGGTAGCACACCGGACGCAGGAATCGCTCGATGGCCAGCCTGCCAACCGACGTGCCACGGGCGTCGGAGGTTGCAGGGTAAGGCCCGCCATGGACCATGGCATCGCAGACTTCGACCCCGGTGGGGTAACCGTTGAACAGTACCCGGCCGACTTTTTGTTCCAGCAGGATCAGCAGGTCCGCATGGGTCTGAAGATCCGATGCTTCGCCAATCAATGTCGCAGTCAGTTGCCCGTGCAAGCTGTTCAACGCCTGCCGCAGCTCAACCTTGTCCGCCACTTCAACGACAATGGTGGTCGGCCCGAACACTTCTTCCTGAAGCAGCGGATCGCCATTGAGCAGCAGGCTGACGTCGGCCTTGAACAGTTGCGGCCGCGCCTGATTGCCCTGCTGGTCGTGGCCCGCCAGGTGCGTCACGCCCGGATGCTCGAGCAAGGCCCGTACCCCTTTTTCATAGCTGCCGAGGGTGCCAGCATTGAGCATGGTTTGCGCCGGTTGTTCGGCCATCAGGTTGCTTAGTCGCGCAGTGAAGGCCGTCCATTCAGGGGCGCGAATACCAATGACCAACCCCGGGTTGGTGCAGAACTGCCCGCAACCCTGGACCACCGATGCCACCAGTTCACCGGCGATTTTTTCGCCCCGCACACGCAAGGCTTCGGGCAATACCAACACTGGATTGATGCTGCTCATCTCGGCGAACACCGGGATGGGTTGTTGCCGTGCGGCGGCCATGTCGCAAAGGGCACGGCCACCTTTGAGCGAGCCGGTGAAACCGACAGCCTGAATCGCCGGGTGCTTGACCAGCGCTTCACCGACACCCGCGCCGTAGATCATGTTGAACACACCCTTGGGCATGTCGGTCTGCTCGGCGGCGCGCAGGATCGCATTGGCCACGCATTCGGCGGTTGCCATGTGCCCGCTGTGGGCCTTGAACACCACCGGGCAACCGGCGGCCAGGGCCGCTGCGGTATCGCCGCCAGCAGTCGAAAAGGCCAACGGAAAATTGCTGGCGCCGAACACTGCCACCGGGCCGACGCCGATCCGGTACTGGCGCAGGTCAACCCGTGGCAGCGGCTGACGCTCCGGCAGGGCACGGTCGATGCGCGCGCCGTAGAAATCGCCCCGACGCAGGACCTGAGCGAACAGACGCATCTGACCGCTGGTGCGGCCGCGCTCGCCCTGAATCCGGGCGCTGGGCAGGGCGGTCTCACGGGTCACCAGGGCAATGAACTGGTCATCCAGGGCATCCAGTTGCGCGGCGATGGCTTCAAGGAATTGCGCCCGGCGCGTCGCCGGCAAATTACGGAAGGCTGGATAGGCGGCCGTAGCGGCTTGGGCGGCCGCGTCGACTTCTTGCGCGGTGGCTTGCACGAAAGAGTAGGGCAGTGCTTCGCCGGTGCTGGCGTCATGGCTGTTCAGGATGATGCCGCCGACGGCGCTGCGCGCTCCGCCGATGTAGTTGTGGCCAAGGATTTCAGACATCAAAAAAGCTCCTTTCGAAAAATGGGGCAGCAACACAAAACCTCTGTGGGAGCGAGCTTGCTCGCGAAAAACGCAAGGACAACGCTTCCATTCAGACAACACGCGTTATCGTTGACGTCCATCGCGAGCAAGCTCGCTCCCACAGGAATTTACTCAGGCCAGAGAATCGGCCCGACGTGGGCTAGTCGGGGCTGGGTCCAGCGCAGCAACCCGCGCCGCCGACTCGGCATCCACCTGGCGCAATGACTTGCCACGGGTCTCGCGGGTCAGGCCGACAGCCACCACGGAAATCAGCGCGGCGCCCACCAGATACCAGGCGATCGGAGTCGAGCTGTGGTACTTGTTGAGCAAGGTGATGGCGATCAGCGGCGCCAGGGAGCCGGCGAAGATCGGCGCCACCTGGTAGCACAGGGACAGAGCGGTGTAGCGTACGTGGGTCGGGAACAGTTCAGCCATCAGCGCCGAGTAAGGTGCATAAGTCATCGACTCGATGGCCAGGCCCAGGGTGATCGCGGCCATGATCAGCCAGTTGTTGCCGGTGTCCATCATCGGGAAACCGATGAAACCCCAGAACGCTGTGAGCACCGCGCCGGTCAGGTACACCGGCTTGCGCCCGACGATGTCCGACAGATAGCCCATCAGCGGGATCAGGAAAAAGTGCACCAGGTGTGCGCCGAACATCAGCAGCAGAATTTGCGAAGTGTCCTTGTGCACCACCAGTTTCAGATAAGTAATCGAGAACGTCACCACGGTGTAGTAGAGGATGTTCTCGGCAAAGCGTGCACCGATTCCCACCAGCACCGAACGCCAGTGATGACGCAGCACCTCCACCACACCGAGTTGTTGCTGTTTGGTCTGTGCCTGGCGGGCC
Source organism: Pseudomonas sp. GL-R-19 (assembly GCF_019956375.1). Taxonomy (NCBI): domain Bacteria; kingdom Pseudomonadati; phylum Pseudomonadota; class Gammaproteobacteria; order Pseudomonadales; family Pseudomonadaceae; genus Pseudomonas; species Pseudomonas sp. GL-R-19. Next base: position 47,716 of record NZ_JAHBDJ010000006.1, read on the forward strand.
TGGGCTTCCTTGAAGATCGGCGCGTCATCGACGCTGGTGCGAATCCAGTAACCGATCAACACGACTACCGCCGAGAACCAGAACGCCACGCGCCAGCCCCAGGCAAGGAACTGTTGCTCTGACAGGTTCGACGACAACAGCAGCAGGGCGACCGTGGCCACCAGGTTGCCGGCCGGCACCCCGGCTTGCGGCCAACTGGCCCAGAAGCCCCGACGATTGTCCGGGCAGTGTTCGGACACCAGCAGAATCGCGCCGCCCCATTCGCCGCCGAAAGCGAAGCCCTGGATCAACCGCAACAGCACCAGTAGCACCGGCGCGGCGTAACCGATCTGGTCGAAGCCAGGCAGGCAACCCATCAGGAAGGTGGTGATGCCGACCACTACCAGGCTCAGTTGCAGCAGGCGTTTGCGGCCGAATTTGTCACCGTAGTGACCGAATACCAAACCGCCCAACGGCCGGGCGAGAAAGCCCACCGCGTACAAGGCGAAGGCGGCGATGATGCCGTCGATGGGGTTGTCGGTCTGGCGGAAGAACAGCTTGCCGAAAACTAATGCCGAGGCGGTGCCGTAGAGAAAGAATTCATACCATTCGGCGACGGTGCCAGCCATGGCGGCGGCCACTACGCGTTTGAGTCCCGAGGGTGTGGTTGCGCTTTGCGTGTATTGAGGATTCGACATGCTGACGTACCTTGTTAAGGCGCAAAAAAAACGGGCAGCCGGGTCGGGCCGGTAAAGGCCCGCCCGGCAATCACTCAGAGACCGACGTCCGGCAGTTCCGGGCGGTTGGCCAACGCCTTGGCCATGATCTGCTCGACGAATACGCGGTCGGCTTCCGGCAGGGCCAGGCGTGGCGGACGGGTCAAGGCGCTGCCGCGACCGGCGATGGCTTCACACAGCTTGATGCACTGCACCAGGTCGGCACGGGCATCGAGGTGCAGGATCGGCATCAGCCATTCGTAGATCGGCATGGCTTCGGCGAAACGACCGGCCTTGGCCAGGCGGAAGATGGTTTCGCCTTCTTTCGGGAACACGTTGGACATGCCCGAGACCCAACCTTCGGCACCCACGGCGATGCTTTCCAGCACCACGTCGTCGAGGCCGGCGAACAGCACGAAACGGTCACCGACTTCGTTGCGCACGTCGATGAAGCGGCGGGTGTCGCCGGAAGAATCCTTGAAGCACACCACGTTGTCGCAGTCGGCCAGGGAAATCAGGATGTCCGGGGTGACGTCGTTCTTATAGATAGGCGGGTTGTTGTAGACCATCAGCGGCACGTCGGCGTTTTTCGCCACGTAGCGGTAATGCTCGGCGGTCTCGAACGGTTTGGAACCGTAGACCAGCGCCGGCATCAGCATCACGCCATCGACGCCGACCCGGCGTACGGCATTGGCAACCTTGGCCGCTTGTATGCTGGTGAACTCGGCCACGCCACAAATCACCGGTACGCGACCACGGGCGGCATCGACAGCGACCTCAGTCACGGCGATTTTCTCTTCGGCAGTCAGCGAGGTGTTTTCACCCACCGAGCCGCAGACCACCAGGCCAGACACGCCGTCGCGGATCACGTTGGAAATCACCTGATGGGTTTTTTCCAGGTTGATGGAAAAGTCATCGTTGAATTGAGTGGTCACCGCTGGGAATACGCCACTCCAGTTAATGCGCTTGCTCATTGTTGCCTCCGATTCGTTAATTGTATTTCGTATACGATATTAAAAATGACAATGCTCGGCTAGTGCTTTTTTTGGTTTTCAGGGGTTTTTACTGGCCGTTGGTCTGGGGGTTCAGGGATTGCGTGATCAGGCGCCGGGCCAAGTGTCGGACAGGCGATAGCCTTGTGGCCACGGATCGCTTGGGTCGAGCAGCAATTGGTGGGTGCCGGTGATCCACGCCCGGCCGGAAATGCACGGGTAAATCGCGGCGCGGCCGGCGACTTCGGTCAGCGAATCAATGCGGCAGTGGAACTCGGAACCGATAATCGAACGGCCGACAAAGCGCTCGCCAACCCGCATCAAGCCTTTGGCCTGCAACACCGCCATGCGCGCCGAGCAACCCGTGCCGGTGGGGGAGCGGTCGATCTTGCCCGGTTGAATCACCACCGCATTGGCGCCGGTGGCGATGCCGTTCTCATGGACGATGGGCGCGGCGATCTGGCAGAAGGAAATGTGCGACCACTCGGGATTCAGCGGATGCACGAAGCCCAGTTGTTCGTTGGCCGCTCGAGTGATTTTCAGCCCGACCGCCACCAGATCGGCCGCTTCATCCGGGCGGATGGAGAAACCCAGGCCTTTGGCATCGGCAATCACAAAACTGTCGCCACCATAAGCGGTGTCGACCTTCAGCGAGCCGATGCCTTCGACTTCAATCCACGCATCCAGTCGATCAGCGAAGGACGGCACGTTTTTCACTTCCACCCGTTGCACCTTGCCATCCCGGCAGTCGGCCACGGCTTCGATCAGGCCGCCGGGCGCTTCCAGCACCAGGCGGGTTTGCGGCTCGGTCATGGGCAGGATGCCGCTGTCGAGCAATACGGTGGCGACGCACAACGAGTTGGAGCCGGACATCGGCGGGGTGTCCGCCGGTTCCATGATGATCCAGGCCATCTGCGCCCGTGGGTCCTTGGCCGGGACCAACAGGTTGACGTGGCGGAACACGCCGCCGCGGGGTTCGTTGAGGACGAAGTTGCGCAGGGTTTCGTCCCGGGCGATCCAGCGCGACTGTTCCCACACGGTGGCGCCGGGCGGCGGGGCGACACCGCCGACGATCACGTCGCCGACTTCGCCTTCGGCGTGGCAGCTGACTACATGAATGACTTTTGATGAACGCATGGTTTGATCCTTGTTTTGTCTGTGCGGGCCTCATCGCGAGCAGGCTCGCTCCTACACTCTTCGATAGGCACCGCTAACCCTGTAGGAGTGAGCCTGCTCGCGATTGGGCCGTTAGTTATTTCACCGATTTGAGAAACGCCGCTGTTTCCGCACGCATCGGATTGCCAATCACCTGATCCGGCGAACCAATCTCATGCACCAGGCCATTGCGGAAGAACGCCACACGGTCGGACACGTCCCGGGCAAAGCGGATTTCGTGGGTCACCAAGACCATGGTCATGCCGTCTTCGGCGAGCATGCGCATGGTGTCCAGCACTTCACCGACCAACTGCGGGTCGAGGGCCGAGGTGGCTTCGTCAAACAGCATGTAGTCCGGTGACATGGCCAGGGCGCGGGCGATGGCCATGCGTTGTTGCTGTCCACCGGACAGCTTGCCAGGGAAAGTCTTGAGCTTGTCGCCCAGACCGACGTGGGTCAGTTGCTTCACCGCTAGCTCTTGCGCTTCCGCCTTGCTTTTGCCCAGCACTTTGCGCGGCGCGAGCATGACGTTTTCCAGCACCGTCAGGTGCGGGAAGGCATTCCATTGCTGGAACACAATGCCGATTTTCTGCCGCAGGCGATTGAGGTCGGTGGCGCTGTGATGGACCTCGACGCCGTCAACGCGGATGTTGCCTTTCTGGATCGGTTCCAGGCCGTTGATGCACATCAGCAAGGTCGATTTGCCGGAGCCGGAGCCGCCGATGATCGACACCACTTCGCCCTTGTTCACCGTCAGGTTGACGCCCTTGACCACTTCGAGGTTGCCGAAGGATTTATGTACGTTGTCGATCTCAATCATTTTCTTGCCACCTTCTTTCCAGACGAGCGCCCAGGCGTGCGACCACCAGGCTCATGACGTAGTAGATAAGGCCCGCGATGCACAGCACCAGCAAGGGTTCCTGGATGCGGGTGACGATGGTTTGCGAGGCGCGCAGCAGTTCGACGATGCCGATCCACATCACCAGCGCGGTGTCTTTCATTACACCGAGCACCAGGTTCAGCCAGCCGGGGAACGCGACTCGGGTGGCCATGGGCAGGACGATCCAGCGCAAGTCCTGCAAGAAGCTCAGCCCCAACGAACGGCTGGCCCGGCGCACGGTAAACGGCACCGCCAGCACGCCGGCACGCACGATCTCGGTGAAGTACGCCGCAGCGTAAACCCCCAACACAATGCAGCCGACGCTAAAGGCGCTGATGTTCAAACCGATAATGCTTTTGAGCGAGTTGAACAGCACGAACTGGATCAGCAACGGCACGCTGCGAAACACGTCCAGCACCCAGGCCAACGGCAGGCTGGCCCGTGGCAACAACGCCCGCAGCAGGCCGAACAACAACCCGGCCAGGGAGCCGAGAATGATCGACCAGAACGTCAGTTGCATCGTGACCCACGCACCGTTGAGCAGGAACATCAGGTCATTGGAGGAAAAATCGGTGGAAAACATGGACAGCTCCTCAGTAACGGAACAACCGCCAGGCCATCAGCCGGGCTGCCGCGACGATCGCCTTGGCAATCAAGTAATACAGCACCGCTGCGATGGCGAAATACTCGAAGGTGCGGAAGGTTTTGACGTTGTATTCCTGGGTCACACCGGTCAGGTCATTGTTTAGCCCGACTATCACCCCCAGCGACGTCATCAACACCGCCCAGACCATCTGATTGGTCAGCGGGTAGAACACGATCCGCAGCAGTTGCGGGACGATGATCATGCGGTAGGCCTGGAAGGCACTCATGCCGAGGGAACGCGCCGCACGCACCTGCGTGTCAGGCACGGCCTTGAGGCCGCCGCGAAAATTCTCCGCCAGATACCCGGCATTGTTGAAGGTGATCCCGGCCAGCAGGGCGAACCAGGAACTGACGTGCAGGTTCAGCGAGCCGAGGCCGAAGTAGAGGATGTAGATCTGGAACAGCGACGGGGTGTTGCGGGCAATCGATACCCAACCGTTGCTGAACCCGCGCAGTAATGGGTGTTTGGCCTCGCGCATCACCGTCAGGGCCAGGGCGATCAGCACGCCGAAGATCATCGACAGCGCGGCGGTTTCGAAGGTGACGATGGCACCGGCAAGCATGTCCGGCAGGGCGCGCAGGGCGGAGCGCCATTGGAAGCTGTAGTCAAACATGTGCAGGGCTCTCCGGTAGGGCAACAGGTTGTAACCAGGCCGGCAAACGTCCGCTGGCCGTTGCGGTGCAGGCCGCGTCGACGCATTCGGCAAGGCTGGCGAAGTGCACCTTGCGGCCGACCAGGCCCGGTGCGTAGTGGGCGTATTTGCCCGAGTTGGTCATCAGGGTTTCAGCCGTCAGGGGGATTACCGGTTCGCCGAGCATGCACCAACAGGTGTCGGTGACCAGGGTCGCGCCAAACGCTTGGATCACGGCGATGTGCCCGGCCTCGCGGGCCTGCTCCAACACGGCACGGCCGCAGGTGATGGCAAGCACCACATCCGGGTGTCTTTGTCGTCCCCGGCACAGTCGCGCCAGGTGAGCGAACTCGCTGAGGGAAAAGTGCGGGTTACCCAGCGACACCACATCCACCCGGTTATCGCGAGCACTGTTGAGTTCGCGCCAACTCGACAGCAGGTCCTCCAGGCGGATTTTTTCCACGGCAATGCAAGTGTCCGCATCCAGCACCTGCGCCGGGTCAATGGCCTCCGGGGTGACCCCGGCGATGTGGAACAGTGGCGCCGCAGAGGTGGTGGCGAAGGCCGCGCCAAAGGCTTTGAGGTCGTCCAGGCTCGGCTTGCGTTTTTCCAGTCCCAGCACCAGCGGCACGCGACTGCCGGCCAGGGCACCAATGTGGTAACCCAGCAGCGGGTAGAAGGCATCGTCCAGTTCACCGAGGGCAGGCAATTCGATCTGCAGCCGGGCCTTGCGTTGCGCGTCCAGGTGGCAGCCGATCAGCGGGGCGCGACCGGTGAGGGCGATGCAGATGTCCAGGTAATCCGGGTATTTCAGGGTGCGTGCACCGAGCACGCTGTTGGCGTAGACCACTGCGTTGGATTCCGCCCAGACGATTTGCTCGCCAGCCTTCGGTGCAGTGTCGAGCAGGTACGGCGCGCAGGTGAAGCTGAGCTGTGCGCCCATCGCCATATAGGCATCGCCCAAGGCACTGGCCGGTTCACCCAGTGCCGGGTCGATACCCAGTTCGCGCCATCGGCGCGGGTCGACGGAAATTGAATTGAGGGTGGTGGGCACTCGCACTTTTGCTCCCCATTGCACCAGTTGCCGAGCAAAGCGCAGGCTCGCAGGTCCCGTGTAAATGCAGCCGTCGATGTGTGCTTGAGTGACATCCACCAAGTGGTCGGCACCCTGCAGTTCGGCCATACGCAGGACGATCTGCATAGCCATTTGCGCGGCCTTGCCATGCCGGCCATCGAGCAGCGCCCGATCGTGCTCGGTGAGCCTGATCGAGGCGGTGCTGTCAGTGTCTGGTAATGGGCTGTCGAGCGCCTGCCAGGCGTCGCCCGGCAGGTGATCGAACAGGCTCAGCGTTGTATTTTCGACCCGGGCGAAGGCCTGGCCGCGCAAGGCGGCGAAGGCCTCCGGACCGATGCACAGCACCGGCAGGGAACGGGCAAAAATGGTCTGCGCCACCAGCACGCCCAAGGTCAGGATCTCGTCGGCTTCGGCCAGCACCAATGCCGCCGGTGCATGGCCGTTGCTGATCAGTTCCATCAACACACTGCTGCCGGTGCACGAGCCGCGACCACTGGGAATCGCCAGCACGCGGCCGGCCAGGTGTTGGCCGCTGAGCGGGTGATGGCGGTCGATGACTTCACCCGTGCAGGGATCGACTCCGCCCCAGAAACTCAAGCCGACATCGGCGAACAGCAGGGCGCCTTGCGCGGCACCCGCCACCAGGCTGCGCCCGGTCAGAGAAATTGGCCTAGGCATGCCGGACATATCAGTAGTAGACCTGAGGCACGGTCAGGTTGGTCGGCGGGATCTCGGTGCCGACCCATTTAACGAACAGCTCCTTGTAGCGACCGGTGCGTACCTGTTGGTTGACGAACAGGTTGAGGTAGTTGAGCAGGCCGAACTCGCTGCGCTTGGCACCCAGGGACACGTAGTCGATGACGTACGGGGCGTTACCGGCGACTTTCAGGTTTTTGTATTTGCCCGACTTGAGGGTGGCGGCGGCCACGGTGTTGGTGACCACGGTGGCATCGATGTGGCCTTGGGCGACGGCTAGCAGGGTATCGCTCTGCGACTGGTAGGCCCGGAAACTGCCCGCGCCCCAGTTCTTCACGTCTTTCTCCAGGGCGATGGCCTCATAGGTGCCGCTGGTGTTGCCCACCGCTTTGCCCTTGAGGTCGTCGAAGCCGTTGATTCCGGTGTCGTCGCGGGTCAGCACCACCATCTGGAAGGCAAAGTAGGGCACGGTGAGGCCAACGGTCTTGGCGCGTTCGAGGGTGTCGGAGGTGGACGCGACGATCACGTCAGCCCGCCCGGAGACCAGTGCCGGAATACGATCCGGGAACGGCGTTTCCACCACTTCGGCCTCGACCCCTAGGATCTTCGCCAGGTCGCGGCAATAGTCCACATCGAAGCCGGCCGGCGAGTTGCTGGCATCGCGAAAGCCCATGGGCGGGAAGTCCAGGGTCACGGCGCAGCGCAGCTTGCCCGAACCTATGATGTCGTCAAGCTTGTCGGCCTGGGCAGTGGCGATGAAGGAGGTACTGAGGACAGCGCTGAGGGCTACGGCAAATGCGGGGTTTTTCATAGAGGCCTCGTTGATGTGAAGTGCTGTTGGATATCGTATTGGGGATTTCGTATACGATATTAACAATAGCAATCAACGTGCCTATTTCCAGTCCGAGGGGTGAATTAGTTGTCAGGCCTTGGCGTAGAGGTTTTGTAACGGAGCAACCGGAGGTACGGTGACGCCAAGGTATCGGGGGCAGGTGTTACATATGGGAGCAATGGTTGCGCGGGCGCCCCTTTAAGGAACACTGGTCAATGCTGTGTGCGGCCTTGAACCAACGATGTCAGAACGATCACTGAAGATCAAAAGATCGCAGGTTTCGCCAGCTCCTACACCGACCGCGTACAGCTGCTATTAACGGACATACGCCAATTCCTGCGGAAGAAACACGACGATGATCGCGATCAGGCCGGCCGGTAGGCCGCCTCGGGTGCTGTTGCGGTGTACGCCCCCTCGAGAGGCCGAGAGGAGGTTCTGCGTAGTGGGCAACCCGGCATGGATGCCGGGTTAGCCGCCCCCGGCCATGGATGGCCGATGGCGGCGGGCCCACGGAGCAGGACCGGAGCGAGGGCATGCCGAGCCTAAGCGAGGCACCGAACGTCAGGGGCAAAAGCCCTTGGTTACTTGGGGCTCTTCCAAGTGACCCGCTGTAAAAGCGGAACCGTAAGTGGCCGTTACCGCAGCAACGGATATGCCCCCAAACCTAACGCTGATTATCGCGATACTGACTCGGCGACAAACTGGTCAGCGCCCGAAACTGCCGGCTGAAGGCGCTGTGGTCGGTGTAACCACAGCGCAAGGCAATCTCGGTGATCGGCAACTCGGTGTGCAGTAACAACCGCGAACCTTCTTCCAGGCGCGCCTTGTGAATCATTTGCCGTGGGGTGAGCTGGAACACCCGTTTGCAGTGCCGCTCCAATTGCGCCACGGAATAACCAGCGATGGCGGTCAGTTCGGCGAGGCTGATGGAGCGGGCGAAGTGGCGGCGGATATGGGCATCCACGGCGGCGAGTTTCTGGAAGGCCGGATGGTTCGACTGCGGCGATTGCAGGTCGCGGGAGATACCGGCCAGGCCCACGATTCGACCCTGGTCATCCTTCAAGGCGAGTTTGTGGGTCAGGCACCAGATCGGCTGATTGCCATAATACAAATGCAGCTCCAGCTGATCGGCCAGTTCGCGACCGCTGGACAGCACTCGCCGATCCTGCTCGGTGTACAGCGGACCGAAGCGTTCCGGGAAGACCATTTCGGCGGTGCGCCCCAGCAGCTCGTCCCTGTGTCTGAAACCACAACGCCGGGCCAGGGTCTGGTTGACGAAGGCGTAGCGGGCCTCGCAGTCCTTGATGAAAAACACCACGTCCGACAGGGTATCGAGCAACGGCGCGATGGGCTGAAGGCTGTTCAGCAGCGTCGGCAGATCGCAAGGTTCAAAGGTGGTGAGCGAGGGATACATGGCGCCGGGGGACTGAGGGTGACCCCCGGGATCATAGAGACTCGGCAGCGTGGCCGAAACCCCTGGCGTGGTCATCACGCTGGCGGGGTATCGTCCAGGGACATCAAGGTTTCGATCCGCGCCGGGCTGAAGGGGGGGCGCGGTGCTGAGGGCTGCCAACCAAACAAATGCTGCACTGCGCCGCCACACACCCGGCCCTGGCAGGCGCCCATGCCGCAGCGACTGGCGAGTTTGGCTTCGCGCCAGTCAGAGTGACCGGTCAATGCCGCGTAGGGCACGTCTTCGCAGCGGCAAACGAGGGTGTCGGGTTGGGCCAGGGACTTGAGTCGCGGGTCAAGGGCGAACGCGCTGTTCAGCGCCTTGGCGAAACCCTGCCAGCGCGCCCGGCGCGGCCACAATTGCCTGGCGGCTTGCAGATTGCCGACCGCAGCGTGGCCGGCAATCGCACCTTCCACCAAGGCCAGCTCACTGCCGCCGAACCCTGTGCATTCGCCCGCCGCATAATGATCGGCGCGGTTGCTGGCCTGCCAGGCATCCACCGCGATGGCTTGATCTTCGATGGCGCAACCCAGTGCCTGACCCAACTGGATATTCGCAATCAACCCGAAACCACAGGCCAGCCGGTCACATTCCAACTCAACGATGTTGCCCTGTTGTTGCAGGCGCACGCCTTCCACTCGGTCGGTGCCAAGCGCCGCCAATACGTGGGTGGCGGTGCGGTAGTGGTGGTCGAACAGGCTGAACGATTGCAGCCATTTGCCGGGCCAGCGCGGCAGTTGCGCGGCGAAACCGGCGACGGCGCTGCGGCTGGCTTGTTCGGCGATGCGTTGCACTTGCGCGCCATGCTGTTTGGCGGTGGCGGCACTGGCCAGTAACAGCGGGCCGCTGCCGGCGATCACCACGCGCTCGTTCTGCACCGGCAAACCGGCCTTGATCAGTGCCTGCAAACCACCGGCACCGGTGACACCCGGCAGGGTCCAGCCGGGGAAGGGCAGCAGCAATTCACGGGCGCCGGTGCACAGAATCAGTTTGTCGTAGCTGATCAACCAGCCATGGTCGTCATCTTCCACCAGCAGTTGTTTCGCGCCGGGGGCGGCGATCACCCGAGTACCGGCGTGATGGCGGATGTTGTCGCACGACGCCAGACGCTCGCGCAGGCGCCGGGCCGGACCTGGCACGTTGGCTTGAGGTCCGTCGCGCCAGATTTGCCCGCCCGGCAGCGGGTTGTCGTCGAGCATGACAATGCGGGCGCCGCTGGGGGCGGCGGCAAGGGCGGCGCTCATCCCGGCAGGGCCCGCGCCAATGATCAACAGATCAGCATATTCATTCATGGGCGGGTCTCCACCTGCATGCCGTTACGGCACAGGGTCTGGCAAGCCAGGCGACGCCGGCCATCGATGGTCACCCGGCATTCCTGACAAATGCCCATGCCGCACAGCGGCGCACGGCGCTGACCGCTGACCGAGGTGCGCGCGCAGCCGTCACTGGCCAACGCCAGGGCCGCGGCGACGCTGGTGCCTTCGGCGACTTTCAGGGCGTGGCCGTCCAGCAACAATTCAGGCATAGACCGGTTCTCCGAGAAAGCGCTGGGGCAGATAAGGTTGTACGGCCAGTGGCGGGGTTTCGTTGAACAGTTGCGCCACCAGTAGATCGGCGGTGCCGGGGGCGGTGGTTACGCCCAGACCTTCGTGACCGACTGCCAGCCACAAGCCTTGCCGTTGTGGATGTTGGCCCACCAGCGGCAAGCCGTCGGGGCTGGCGGCGCGAAAACCGGTCCAGGCACGGATGCCGTTGAGCCGGGCCAGCCCCGGCATGTACTCGGCGGCACGCTTGAGCATTTTCGCGAGCATCCAGCCTTCGACCTGCGGGTCGGTGGTGCCGAATTGCCGCGAGGCGCCAATGAACAGTTGCCCGGTGGGGCGCGGCTGGATATTGCAGGCGGTCGACGGCCCCGTGGCGTTGTGGGCACTGGTGACGTAACCCAGTTCCACCAGCGTATGGGTGACGCTGCCGGGGTAGCGGTCAGTGATCAGCAAGTGGCCTTTTTTCGGCTCGATGGGCAATTCCGGGCACAGCTCGTTGGCTTGAATACCGTTGGCCAACACCACGGCATCGGCACTCAACCAGTGACCATCATCGAGGCAGACGCGGTTGCCATCGACCGCACTGACCCGTGCCCGGCGCTGGCGGATGTTCGGTGTTTCGAGCATCCATCCGGCCGTCGCCGGGGCGTATAGAATGCCGTCACCATTGATCAGCAAGCCGCCTTCCAGTCCTTCTCTCAGTTCCGGTTCGCGCTGGCGCAGGGCACTGGCGCCGATCAGTTCGCAAGCCACGCCCTGGGCTTGCAGGTTCAGGAATTTGCTGTGGGCCACCGCCATTTCTTCGGCATTCGCCGCCAGCCACAGCGTGCCGTTGCAGCGGTAGGCACAGCTATCGGGCAGGTCCGCGCCCAGTTCGCGCCAGCGCTGCAACGAATATTGACTCAGGGCCAGTTCGGCGGGGTTGTCGTCGAGTACCAGCAAGTGGCCCATGCCGGCGGCCGTGGCGCCGTGCAGGCCGGCGTCCAGCACCAGCACCTGCAAGCCGCGACGGGCCAGCGCCTGGGCACAGGCGGCGCCGATAATGCCGGCGCCGATCACGATCACATCGGCCACCAGGCCCTCGTTCATGGGCGGATGCCCCAGGCGAACGGGTCGTCCTGTTCGATGATCAGGCTCGCCTCGGCACTGATGAACGCGCGACCACGAATGGTCGGCACGATGCGCTCATCCTGCAGTTCGTAGGATCCCTCGAACTCGCTGCCGATGACGCTGGCCTGGCGCCAGATCTGCCCCGGTTGCAACTTGTCGTCGGCCGCCAGGCATGCCAGTTTGGCACTGGTGCCGGTGCCGCAGGGCGAACGGTCATAGGCTTTGCCGGGGCAGAGCACGAAGTTGCGGCTGTCGGCGTGATCGTCATCGGCGAACAACTCGACGTGATCGATCAAGCCGCCGTCTTCACCGCGAATGCCTTGGGCTTCCAGTGCTTGCTGCACGGCGAAGGTGTAAGCGGTCAGCGCTTCGAGGTTGTCGCCGGCCACCCGCAGGCCATGCTCGGCGATCAGGAAAAACCAGTTGCCGCCCCAAGCGATATCACCGACTACCTGGCCGATGCCCGGCACCTGCACCGCCAGCGCCTTGCGATAACGGTAGGCCGGCACGTTGCGCACGCTCACCGAATGGTCCTCGTGCAGGGTTGCCTGCACCGTGCCCACCGGCGTTTCGATGCTGTGCACGCCGGGGCCGATCTTGCCCAGGTGCGCCAACGACGCCACCAGGCCGATGGTGCCGTGGCCGCACATACCCAGATAACCGGTGTTGTTGAAGAAAATCACCCCGGCACAGGCGCCTGGGTCCACCGGCGTGCAGAGCAGGGCGCCCACCAGTACGTCACTGCCCCGTGGTTCCAGCACGCAGGCGGCGCGCCATTGATCATGCTGTTGGGCTAATACTTTGCGCCGTTCGGCCATGCTGCCGGTGCCCAGATCAGGAAAGCCGGCGGTCACCAGGCGGGTCGGTTCGCCGCCGGTGTGGGAGTCGATCACTGAGATGCGTTTCATGGGAGGGCCACGTCCATTCGGTTGAGTGAACGCAAGAGTGGCCCGTGTGGCGGGGTGTCGGCTTGATGGATTTAGTCTGTGTCGATGACGAAATCGGCACAGCATCCGCAGCTGTCAGTGGGTGTGGGGCAGGTGCTCGAACAGGGTCGTGCAGACGCCGGCAATGTGCTCGTCCAGAAGCTTCACCGCCAGGTCCACATCCCCGGCACGGCAGGCCGCCAGGATCTCGCGGTGTTCGTGATCGGCCCGTTCCTTACCGGCCGACAAGCTCATCTGCATGCGTAGATAACGCTCTAGCTTGTCGTTGACCGAACGGATCAGACTCACCAGAAACGGTCGCTGCGCCGGCTCGTACAGGCAGGAATGCAGCTCCCAGTTGAGCTCGGCCCAGCGCCCCACGTCGTCCTCGCCGATGAACTCCTGACAGATGCGCTCGGCACGGGCGAAGGTCTCTTCGGTCATGTTCGGAATGGCCAGGCGTAGAATCTTGTCCTCCAGCAACATCCGCACTTCGAACATCTGCGCCAGTTCCGCATCGGAAACACGCGTGACCATCGCCCCGCGATTGCGCTGGAACATCACCAACCCTTCGGCCTCCAGCCGTTTGAGGGCTTCGCGCACCGGGATCTTGCTGACATTGAACTGGCGGGCAATGTCGTCCTGGCGGATCGGCTCATCCTCGGCAAAATGCCCGGCGACAATCGCATCCCGCAGGTGGCGGGTGATGATTTCCGAAGTCGAAGGCGTGTTACCAAGGTCGGGTGCGTTGAGTTTGGTCAGTTTCACGGCGGCGGTCGTTTGGAATGAGATAGCGCTAGGGTATACGAAATTCTTTTACTGATCTTCCCCGGTTCGACGTGGATGCACCCGATGTCGGTCATGCAACCCGCGACAACAAATCGGGCATCTGCCAAGGCGCCCGTTTTCATTCAGGCCTGCGCCGAGCCCACTTCACCGTTTGCCATGGTTTTACGCTGGACGGATTGGGCCGGTGCATAGCCGATCAGGCAGCCAATCTGGCTCTGTCAGTGACCTAACGCGAGCGTCACTGAGTTTAGGTCTAGGAGGGCTCTCATGGTCCGCACTCATGGTTGGGGGGCATCCTTTTTTGAGAAGGAGAAAGCTGCCCAAAATATGGTTCTTCACGGAGTTCCGGGGAACACATATAACGAAATATCTGTAGGGGCTGCCGAACCTTTGGCAGCTCCTACATGGGTCCGCTGCGACCGTCATTTTGCGCGTATACGCAAAACCCGTAGGAGCTGCCGCAGGCTGCGATCTTTTGACTTTTAATGCCTGCGCAACCACTCGATAAACAGCGCAAATGCTCACGATAGCGGTGGGGATATGGTTGCTTTTGCCCTGGCGCACGTAAAAAAAGCGTGGGCACGCTCCATTTGTAGGAGCTGGCTCGCCAGCGATGGTCGATAACGATAACGCGTGTGAACCGGATAAACGCGGCGTACTTGAGTCCATCGCCAGCAAGCTGGCACCTACAGTTTCCCGGGATTGCGTGAAGAACCAAAAAAAAGCCGGGGTCGGTTGCCCGAGCCCCGCGCTGTCAATCGATGCAATACCTGCGTTATAGCCTCAAATACTCGGGCTGGACTGCCCCTGCAGGGGCTCTTTGGGCATGTTGAGCATCAGCATCTGAATCAGCCCCAACGCAACGATGACGACAATCGAAACCAGGATCAGGTAGTTGCTCAGCCATCCTGCTTCCGGCGTGCGCGGCCACATCAGGTTGATGATGGAGGCAATGCCGAAAACCAGCGCAATCACTTTAACCACAAGGCCCGCAGATCCCAGCTTGAAATCCCCATCGGCACGCCACCCGCGAAGACTGGCCAGCAACGATGCGATCACTACCATCTGGAAGGACACATAGACGCCGGTTGTTGCGAAGCTGATGATTTGAGTGGCTGCGTTACTGGACACGAAACCAATCGACAATATCAGGATGGTCAATGTGGCAGTGACCCAGAGGGCAGTGATAGGCAGGCGACGAGGACCTTTAAGCGTGCCTAGCAGACTGGCCCCGACAATCATCTTGTCCCGACCCAGGGAGAAAAGCAGTCGGCTGGTAGACGCAATCACCGAGGTGACCGCACTGATAACCACGGCCAGCAGGCAGACCAGCGTTATCTTCATTCCCACCGGGCCCATGACTTGCAGAACCGCAGCGCCTGCCGGGTCGGCCAAGGTTCCATCCACTGCGCTTTGCATGTCCGGCAGTGCGAACAACAAGCCCAAGGTCATCAGCAGTGCAGAACCACCGCCGCAGATGATGGTCATCAACATTGCACGAGGTACTGCTTTCGAGGCACCACTGACTTCTTCGGCCAAGTCCCCACAGGCTTCGAATCCGTAGAAAATCCAGACGCCGATCAGGCTCGCGAAGAACAGTGCAGAGGTGTAGTTACCTTCGCCACGACCGAAGCTGTCCCACAGCACCGACACCGGTTGCACGTGACCAAATACCAGCATGTATCCGCCACAGATGGCCAGCCCGATCAAACCAGCCCACACTCCGATTTCAGTGGTGCGAGCCAGTATCCTGGTGCCTGCGAAGTTAGCCAGAATGGCGATCAGCGCAATGGAAATACCGGCTATGGCGTTGAATTCCGGTGATGGCTGCACACCCAGAAGTACCGACAGAAAGGGTGCGCCGCCGGCCGAGATGCCAGCGCCTGTGCCAATCAGTGCAAACAGGTAGATCCAGGCCGTCAGGAACCCCCAGCGTTGTCCGCCCAAGCGTCGGGCCCATTGGTAGATGCCGCCGGCGATTGGATAAGCGGAGGCGGCCTCGGCGAAAACCAGGCAAACGAACAGCTGGCCCAGCAAAACGACAAGCATGGTCCAGAAGAAGGGCGGGCCCACGGCGACCAATGCGGTAGCAAAGAGCGCGAACATCCCCGCCATGGGGCTCATGTAGGAATAGCCCAGCGAAAAGTCGGCAAACAGCCCGAGTACGCGATTGAATTCGGGACGATAACCCAAGGCCAGAAGGCGGGCGTCCTCACTTGCGTCTTTCCCTGAACTGGTTTCAGTGTGCTTTGACATTTTGAACTCCCCTCATTTTTTATAATGCCGTGGGCGAAGCTGATTCAGCCTTTCGAAGCCCAACCGTTGTCGACATAGAGAGCGGCGCCGTTGACGAAGCTGGCTTCATCGGACAATAAAAAAAGTGCCGCGGCGGCCGCTTCTTCGGCCTCGCAGATTCGGACTTGGGTGGCTGACAAGCCGGCTTCTTCCCAGGTTTGGCCTTGGGCATCGAGTTGGTCGAGTTCACGCAAGCCGTGGGCAGTGCGCACAAAACCTGGACAAATGGCATTGCAGCGAATGCCATGTTCGCGGTATTCCGCAGAGATCGAGCGGGCCAATTGCAGCACGGCGCCCTTGGTCATGCAGTACGCACTCTCCAGAGCGAAACCCTTTTCCCCGCCGATCGACGACGTAATCACGATGCTGCCTTTGCCTCTTTTCAGCATCCCTGGCAGCACCGCTTTGCAGGTAACAAAGGCGGATCGGGTATTGATCGCCATCAAGCTGTCATATTCTTCGAGCGTGGTTTCATGAAGTGCTTTAACGACGATGGTGCCCGCATGATTGAAGAGGGCGTCGATCCAGCCCAACGCTGAGGTAGCCGCCTCGATGGCCGCAATGAGTTTCGGCGCATCACTCACGTCTGCCTGGAAAAACGTTGCCCGCCCGCCCAGAGCGTTGATCGTTTCGGCTACCTCCATGCCAGCAACCGGATCCCGGTCGATGATGGCGAGGTTCGCCCCCTGTTTTGCAAACAGCATGGCTGCTGCTCGGCCAATACCTCCTGCGCCCCCGGTGATAAGTACGTTTTGATTGTCCAATCTGGGTTTGTTTGCCATCTAGCGCATGCCTCTGTTGTTATAAGTTCTGGTCTAAAGGTATTTAATAAATACCAATAGACCACGGCGAAAAAAGGCTGTCAAACGCCGTCAGTCGCCATGTCGCGATCAGGTATCCAAGGCTGCTGCACCTACCTGGTGCGGCAGTGCAAGAGACTGAATATAAAAGGAAATTATGGGGAAACGCTAAAAGTGCGTCGTTGCCGCTCAGGCAAAACCGACAATGTCACGAAGACGGATTCGATCCGTTGTGATGAGCTCGCGTGCTGCTCGTTCGGCTTCGTCGCCTTGCCGATTTCGGATGGATTCGAGCAACAGCTGAGCCGCTTCGATGTTCAAGTTGCGCTTGCTGCGATCCTGCGTTAAGTCCGGAAGCACGAAAAGCGCAACCAGGGCGTCTTCGATTGACTTGTACAGAAGCGGATTGTGCGATGCGGCGCCAAGCGCCAGATGAAACATCGACTCGGCACGGCGCAGGGTGGCGGAGTTGTCTGCGCACTTTATCGAGCTGAAGGCCGATTCAAGCGCTGCGATATCCGTGGGGGTGCGGCGCACGGCAGCATGGCGAGCGGCCTGAGGCTCATTGGCTTCTCGAAACTCCAGAACCCGCATCACCATGGATGGATCTCGACTGATGCGTCGAGAGGACAACTCTCGCAGCGCGTCGATCTCGTTAAGGAAGACACCCCCGCGCGCGCCTCGGCGCACCACAAAGTAGTCTTCGGTTTCCATGACCCGCAGTGCTTCGCGCAGCGTCACCCGAGACACGCCCAATTGAATGGCGAGAGCCCGTTCGGGTGGCAACTGCTCACCCGGGAGCAGCAGCCCGAGATGAACATGGCGGCGCAGTGCTTCGACGGTCAATCCGTAGGCTGATTGCTGTTCGACTGGTTGAAGACCCCAAAGCATCTGTCAAACCGCCGTAAACGTATTGTCCACGAAAATTTCAGCGCCGTTGATGAAGCTGGATTCTTCACTGGCCAGGAACAAGGCGACATTGGCAACTTCTTCAGGTTCGCAGATTCTGCCCTGCATGATGTTCACATCCTGTTCGGAAGCAAAAATGCCATAAGCGCGCAATTGGGCAATTTCATGCTCGCCATGGCGCGTGCGAACAAAGCTTGGGCAAATTGTGTTGCTGCGAATGCCCTTGTCGCGGTATTCGACCGCAATCGCCCGGGCCAATTGGTGCATGGCGGACTTCGAGGCGCAGTACAGGGATTCAAGGTGAGTGGCAGCGCGCACGGCAGAGGAACTGGTGCTGATAAGAACGCCGTAACCCCGTTTCAGCATGCCCGGCAGCACAAGTCGGGTCATGAGGAATGCGCTTTTGGCGTTGTTCTCCATCATCTCGTCCCACTCCTCGATGCTGAATTCAAGGAAAGGTTTCACGATGATGATGCCGGCATGATTGAACAGAATATCGATGCAGCCGAACTGCTCGATCGTGGCTTTTACGGCGAACTCCGCTTCATCGGCTTTGGACACATCGGCGCAAACGAAGAACGCGCTAAACCCTTGCGAGTTAAGTTCCTGTTCCAGCTTGCGACCGGCTTCCACATCGCGATCGACAATGGACACCTTGGCAGATTCGCGCGCAAACAATCGGGCAGAGGCTGCCCCTGCGCCGTTGGCGCCGCCAGAGATAATTGCTACGCGACCGGCGAGTCGACCTTGAGGGGAGGGCATGCATCACCGCCTTGGAGGATGGAGCGAGCCATGGTACGCGCGGGCTGATAGACGATCAATACAAGCTTGGGTTACCTCGGGCTTTCGAGCTGCATGGCGTTTAGGACGACGTCAAAGGGATGCATGGTGATCTCGGACGATTGGTTATAAATCCCATACTCCAGGCGACAGCGTCATGAATGCTGAATTACGACCGCTCTGATCGTCCGCCAGGGAACACCAGATCCGCTGAAGTTTTGCGTTCACGAATGGGCTGTGACAACTCGTTTATCAGTCCCCATAGTGCTAGCAGCGGCTTGTGGGTAGACCTCATCGAATGGACCGCCGATGACGGGTTGAACACCACTCCGCCAGGCCCCGGACTCCACCATCCGACATCTTCCCGGTACCAATCGCCTTCTGATAAAACGACGTAGAACTCTGCAGGGGGATGCGTATGGAACGGGTAGCACACGTTGGGCGCCATCACAGCCAGACCCACTGTCATCGTTGAGCATTCGAACAGAGCACCTTCTCCGAGAATCAATGCATGCCGATGTTTTTCTTCAAAGCCGGCATCATCCCCTTCAGTAGCGAATCGCTTTATCCAACGGCTATTGCGTAGAAGGGGTTCAAGCGCTGTTAGCAGAGTCTTGAAGTCACGCTCAATTCTGGGCGCGTCAGACAACGCCTGTGAGGCCGTGGAGTGCAAGGACGAGGGCAGGGGATTGCCCTTGAAGGGAGGCAGGCCGACGTTCAAGTGGGCATCAGCCAAGGAGCGAACACAGGCTTCAGTATCCCCGCCGTCGATCCCGCAAAGTGGGGATTGACGGGCAAGGATTCGCAGGAGTGCCTCCCGCATGATGACTCCATGCATCAGGAGTTCTTGCTCCGACACATTGCAGTTGGATTGCATAGCCCTTTACCTCTCGAATAGACAGCGCGGGTCGCCGTGGGAAACGCCTTTGATTTACCAAGGCTTGGGCACCTTACTCACGGCCAGCGAGCAGCTCTTTCATACAGGGTGTTTCCCTTGCCGCGCTAGAAAAGATTCGGTTAATTGCGAAGCAATCGAGCTGTTGCACTGACAAAAACCAGCAGAACAATCAGGCCGCCCAGAGCGAATGACAAGGTGCTTAGATGGGCGACCGCCCCAATGAATACGGGACCTATCAGAATGCCCGCGTAGCCCATCGAGATGACAGCGGGGATGGCTACCGCCTGTGACATTCGTTGTTGCCGGCCTACAGCGGTAAAGATCACCGGGACAATGTTCGAGCAGCCAGCCCCGACCAGGGCGTAGCCGACCAGGGACGCGGGCCAGCCATCGATTCCAAGCGACACGAGCATGCCTGCGGCTGCGCAGAGCCCGCCTAGCGCAACTACGCGCACGCCGCCCAGCTTGCTGACGATGGCGTCTCCCGTCAGGCGGCCCACCGTCATTGCAGTGGCGAAGGATGCGTAGCCCAAGCCGGCGATGCTCGGCTCTAACCCTCGGTTCGAGACAAGGAAGACCGCGCTCCAGTCAAGCATTGCACCTTCAGTGAGGAAGACGATGAAACAGAGCGTCCCTAAAAACAGCACGATACCCCTGGGCACCGCGAACAATGGCCCGCCCCGTTCAGTGCCATAAGTCAGCAAAGCAGGTGCGGCCTTGTAAAGTGCTCCCAAAACGGTGGCAACGATGCAGAGCGCAGCCATCAGTGGATCCAGGCCGAAGGTCAGCAGAGCGGTCATCGCCCCGGCGCCCAATATACCTCCGACGCTGTAAAGGCCATGGAAGCCGGACTGAAGTGCCTGCCCGCTGTTTTTCTCGACGATGACGGACTGTATGTTCATGGCGCAATCAAGCATGCCCATGCTGGCACCGAAGACAATGACCGCTATGACCAGGCCTGGTAGCCACGCCACGGTGCTCAACAACGCAAGAGCGGCACACAAGACAATCGTCGCCCAGATGACGACCGGTCGGCATCCATAGTGCGCAGTGAGGTATCCAGCGAAGGGCATAGCCACAATAGATCCGCCGCCAAGGCCGAGAAGCAGCAACCCCAAGCCACCGTCGTCCAAGCCTGCGCGGGCTTTGACCAATGGAACCAGAGGCGCCCAAGCGGACATGAGCAAGCCCGCGATGAGGAAGGCAATGCGTGTAGACATCCGCTCGCTATAGTTAGCCGTGGGTATCAGCACTGGAGATGGAGCATTCATAATTCCTGGTAATCCTTATCGATGATGCTAGCCATCATTTGCTCGGCTTAGATTTTGCCGGTTTTTTTTGGGGGGGGGGCGCTTCGGGAAACTAACGCCTGCGCTCATACGTCGCTCTATAGCTGCTTGGCGCTACGCCAAAGAAGTCACGAAAGCGCATATGGAAGTTGGCGAAACTGCAAAAGCCGGTCGCGATCGCGATATCGGTGATCGGCCGGTTGCTCTGCAGAATAAGCTGACGCGCTCGAGTCAAGCGCAGTTCCAGGTAGTAACGGGTAGGGGTGGCGCCAACGAAACGGCAGAAACGGCGCTCCAATTGTCGGCGGGAAATGTTCACGCATTCGGCCAGTTCGTCGATGGATAGCGGCTCTTCGATGTTCTTTTGCATAAGCTCTAAAGCGAGCTTCAGGGTTTGTGGCAAGGTGGGGTCAGAGTCAACGATGACAGTCGATATCCCAGAGACTTCAGGGGTTTGATCGCAACTGAGTATTTCCTCGACAGCATGGGTCAGCGACACGCCTTGTTTAGCGGTGATGAGTTCCAGCATCATGCGCAACGAACTACTGGCGCCGGCGCACGTGATGCGATTTCTATCTATTACGTGAGTTCGGCAAGAGACCAGGACTTTGGGGAAAACATCCTCCATCATCGCTCGCCCATCTGGATGGAAGGCACACTCGACACCGTCCATTAACTGCGCTTCCGCCAGGAAAAATGCGCCGTTCCACAAACCGCCCATGGTCGCACCAAGAGAGGCGACGTTACGTAGCTTGCGCCGTAATATCGGATCGCTGATCAACTTCACCCGTAAACCACCCGCGACGATGAGAACGTCGATACGATCTGGCAATTGGGATAACTCCAGGTCTGCTGAAATTGCAATTCCCAGATCGCTCATGACCAGACGGCTTTTGATACCAACGGTTAACACTTCGAATGCCGGTGTCTCGCTGATCAGGTTGGCGGTCACCAGCGCATCGATAGCGCCGGTGAACGACATCATCGAGAAATTGTTCAAAAGCACGAAAGCTACACGAGTCACCGCCTGCGGCTTCAATGGTTTCTCAGCCGTATAGGAGTACCCCATGTTCTTGTCTTTAAGCACGCTCTCGAAGACGAATGACATAAACCCTCTTTGACACCTGAACGAATAGCCAAGAAACCATTGCCGGATCTAGACAGTGGTTTTTGCAGCGGACAGCAACAAATCAAGGAATGATTGGCAGTCACCACTGTCAGGCAATGCTTCAACACTGTTCTTGATTGCATTGCTGAGCGTGGTTCCCAAGCTGTCATCAGCCAGCAGATGGTATTTAGCAGTGAGTTCGTCATTCGACATAGGATTGCCGGGGTCGCCCTTGGCTGTCGCGGTTGGACTCGTAAGACGAGTGCCGTCTTTCAGGGTAACCGTGACGCGGGACAGAATTTCCTCCGGGAATCTGGCGGACAGGTCAGGTGCCTCATGCAGGGTTATTTTCTCGCTGATGCTCAAGATGTCCGGCGCATGAATGGAATCCCCGGTAACTTCGTCAGGGCCCAGCTTTCCGCGAACGATCAAGGCGGCCAGTGGGAACGCTAGCGCATACTGGGCCTCGTCCGCATTCTTCGGAAAATGCCCTTGCAAGCACACAGACTCGTGGAATGTCTCGACATCGATGGTCTCGATCAACTCGGCAGTGATGACTGGATGCGCTCGCATCAAATCGGTCATGGCCGTGAGTGCCGGTTGCGCCCAGCGACATACCGGCCACGGTTTGAAATATTGCTCGTCGATCTCCCAGCGGGTTCCGATGTCCTGCCAGAAAGTGGAGATCTCCAAAGGTTCAACGGTGGCGGCTGGAGCGCCAGTGACACCTGTCTGTGCCATCAGTAGTGCGTTCAGTCCGGCATACGCTCCTGCGCCGTGGGCATCACGCAACATCGTCGGAAAACTCACCAGGCGCATCATCGGGCACCTCGGGCCAAAGTATTCCGCGATCCCCAGCGCATGACGGAACGTCGTTTCATCAAGCTTCAGCAGGCGGGCACCGGCGCAAACGACCCCGATTCCGGAAAATGCACCTGAAGCATGATATTCCGGGGCAGTGGCCATCAATGCCTGACCCGCACGCAAGGCCGTCTCATAACCAATGCACAGTGCGCTGAGGAACTCCTCGCCGCTGATGTCTTTGCCCTGACTGCGATACGCGTCTACCAATGCAACAATGGCCGGGACTACGGTTGCACCCGCGTGCCCCTTGGAGGTGAAGTGACCTTCGTGTGCGTCCAGGCTATCAACGCTGAAGCCGCCTGCATAAGCGGCGCCCAATGGATGTACGGCTCTGCCGTCGAACCAAAGGCGGCTGGACAGCTTGTTGGCAGAGTAGTGGGTGTCAGCGTAGGTTTTGAGCATCACGCTGGTTTGATTGTCACGAGCACCGGCAGCCACACCAATGATGTCGAGCAGGCAAGTTTTAACCAACTCGCGTGTATGCAGGGGCGCGTCCTTGTAACTGAAATTCTGGACGAATGAATACAACTGCATTTCATGATTCCTGAATGATGAACACCGAAACGGGAAAAAAAGTTGCCCGGCGAAGGGCAACCTTTTATGCAAAGTTATAAGAAGAGACTAGTTCTTTGCGGTGGCGGTATTTGCCGCGGCGCGTGCGTCTGCCAGCCAGCTGTCGTATTTCGCGCGATGGGCCGCGATCCATTCTTTGGCGTGCCGGGTAATATCAGCTGCACTTTTTTCACCGTTGTGCATTTTCAGATTTTGCGCGCTTTCATCGTCGGTAGTGATCTGCATGTCAGACAGAAACTTCACCGCAGCCGGATTTTTCTCGGCAAACTCTTTATTGATTACCGCTTTGACACTGTCTACCGCGAAACCAAGGTTTTTACCATTGAAGGTAGTGTTGACATCGTTTTTGCCACCGGGAAGATCCGTACGTGGCACGGTTAACCACACAACATCTTTACCTTCGACCAGAACACCGGAGATCCATTGAGGTACCCAAGTGTAATAGAGAATCGGCTTGCCTTCTTTATAACGAGCAATGGTGTCGGCCATCAGGGCAAAATAGGAGCCCTGGTTATTTGTGACAGTTTTTTCCAGGCCATAGGCTTTCATATGGTGGGCAATGATCAACTCACAGCCCCAGCCGGGGTTGCAACCTGTCAGGTCGGCTTTACCGTCGCCATTACTATCGAACAGCTTGGCGATCTCTGGTTTTTTCAAATCATCGATAGAGGTGATGTGATACTCGTCAGCCGTTTTCTTATCGATCATGTAGCCCTGTAGTACGCCCGGCATAATAGCGCCGGTTTTCACCATCGTCTCATCGCCGCCGGCCTTCTCGTAGAAAGATTTGTGTAGCTCCTCCCACAGATGAACCGAGAAATCAGCGTCACCATTGGAAATTGCAATCATCATGGTGGAGTACTCGGTTTCCTTGGGAGTCTCAACGTCGTAGCCCAATTCCTTGAGGCCCGCCATTGCAATCTCTCCGCGGAATCGCTCTTCGGCAATTGACGGGAAAATTGGGGTGATCGATACCCCTTTCCCGGGCTCCTGCGCCGTGGCGGCTGATGCGAAAACAGGGGAAACCGCTAGTACTAAAAGCGCCACAGAGTGAATGAATTTCTGTTTTATTCCGAATGTTGTGAAGTTCATTATCGATTGCCTTGGCTGGATTAAAGAAGTTGGCATTTCTTTCGGTTCACGACGCACCGCTTAGCGGAGTTAACTCTCTTTGGGACTGACTTTTATTTGCGTAGCAGCGTTTTTTTTCTTCAGGCGATAAATGACACCGGCCGGGCCTGTCTGGTACCAGTGCTCACCTTTGGTTGCCCTGTTACTGCGTTCGCCCATTGCCTGGGTCAGTCGGTCGAGGAAAATCGCCAGCAATACCAGCCCCAATCCACCGACGGTTGCCAAGCCCATATCAAGGCGGCCGATCCCGCGAAGTACCATCATCCCCAACCCGCCAACCGAAATCATTGATGCGATCACCACCATGGAAAGTGACAACATCAATGCCTGATTCAGACCCGCCATGATCGTCGGTGCAGCTAAAGGAAGTTGAACCCGCCTCAGCATCTGGCGTGGGGTGCATCCGAAAGCCCGGGCTGCTTCAACCTTGTCTTCCGGCACCTGGCGAATTCCCAGATTGGTGAGCCTGACCAGTGGTGCTACCGAAAAGATGATCGTGACCAGTACCCCCGGTACGTTACCGATACCAAACAGCATCACCACGGGTACCAGATAAACAAAAGCAGGCAGTGTTTGCATTGCATCGAGCACCGGCCGCAGAAGCATCTCAAGCCGGTCACTCCGGGCACACAGGACGCCCAGCGGTATGCCAATAACTGCACAGAAAAACAGTGAAGTGAGTACCAGGGCGAGGGTGATCATGGCGTCATTCCATACGCCGATCACTCCTAAGAGGGTGAGGGTGACGAAACAAAGTATGCCTATCTTTTTCCCTCCTATCTGCCAGCCGAAGAGCGTTGCAATAATAATGAATATTGACGGAGGAATAGCCAACAATCCGAACTGGATGCCATTAAGTACCTGGTCGATTGGCCACCTGATCGAGCGAAATACCTCGCGGAAATTATGAACCAGAAAATTCAGGGCAACTTCTACCCATTGGCCCAAAGGGACGTTGATGGATTGAAATGGGTCTAGAAAATTGAATTCGTTCATGTCATTACCTGAATGTCCTTGCCTGGCAAGCCAGCAAATAGAGCCTATTAGTGTCGGCTCATTGTCTGAAGCAGTAGGCTCTTGGAGATCGTGCCTTTGAACACACCCTGGCGATCCAGCACGGCAACCGGATTAACGGCATCAGCAACGATGTGAAAGACGTCCTGCAGGAGTACATCGTCGCGCAGCGTAGGCGTGGATTGATCCACGGCGTACGGATGTTCTGCACAAATCCTGGCAACATCGCCAGCCTTCAGGATCTTCGAAGCATCGAAACCTTTGAAGAAAGCCCTGACGTAATCGTTCACCGGGTTGCAAAGCAGCTCTTGCGGGGTACCGATCTGTACTACCCGGCCACCCTCCATGATCGCAATGCGATGGCCGATGCGAATCGCCTCGTCAATGTCATGGGAGATGAAGATGATGGTGCGATGCTGTTCTGCCTGCAGGCGGATCAGTTCGCCCTGCATTTCGTGGCGAATCAACGGGTCGAGTGCCGAGAAGGCTTCGTCCATCAGCAGGATGGCGGGATCATTGGCCAGCGCTCGGGCCAGGCCTACTCGCTGTTGCATACCGCCGGACAGTTGGTGCGGATAGCTGTAGGCGTGGCCATCGAGCCCCACCTGTTTGAGTGCCTCGAGTGCACGTTTATGCCGTTCACTTTCCTCGACACCCGAGATTTCCAGACCGAAAGCAACGTTGTCGATCACACTCATGTGTGGCATCAGAGCAAACGACTGAAACACCATACTCATGTCTTTGCGACGAACGCTGAGGAGATCAGCATCCGACAGACCGGTAATTTCCTGTCCGTTAAGATGGATCGTTCCGGAGGTTGGCTCGATCAGTCGATTGAACAAGCGGACCATCGTCGACTTCCCGGAACCGGAAAGCCCCATGATGACGAAAATCTCTCCACGTTTTACGGAGAAACTGGCATCAAAAACGCCAACGACTTGACCGGTTTTGCTGAAGATTTCATTCTTGTCAGCACCGCGAGCCAGCATCTCCATCGCGAGCTTCGGCTGAGGGCCAAAGACTTTGTAAATGTTTTTTACCGAGAGTATCTCGTCACCAAGACTCATAACCCCTCCTGCTGCAATTACGATGTAAGACCAAGAATTCAGGTGTACGTGTCTTGATCAGTTCAGACGGTGCTTGTGGGGGCAGTCAAGCTGGGAGAAAGGTTGGGAAATAGTCATTGTGACCATCCTCTTTATTATGTGATGTTTATTATTTTTGTTTTATCGGCGCTGAATTAAGCAGTACCGTTGAGAACCAAGTTATTACCTAATAGAGTCAGCGTCTAACAACATTTATTCCAGCCAATCAATAACGTCATGTTATCAATAATTTAATTATGTCCATTTGCGACTGTGACAGCGCCAGTTGCGCAGACGACTGCGGCTGGCCCTGTCTTAGGCCCTGCGTTTGAGCTACGCTCCAGCGTAGGCTCTAGGTGGAACCCTCTCGCCGATCTCGTCCCTAATGGCCCTCCGAAGGGCCCCGAACCGGATATTCAATACTCTAGGTTATGGTTAAGCACATCGATCCAGACATGACGCTGCTGAAAATGCCGTCTCTGAAAGCAGTGAAGTCATTCGTAGCCGCCGCAAAATATCAGAGCTTTACGCGTGCGGCAGAAGCACTGTGCGTAACTCAAGCGGCAATCAGCCGTCAGATTCGGGAACTTGAGGCGTACCTTGGGGTGGATCTCTTCAAGAGAGTGGGGCGAGCAGTCGAGTTGACGGAAGCTGGAACCATCTTTTTTGATGCGGCACAGATATCTTTCGTCAACATTTCCCAGGCGGCGGAGCGCATTCGTACCAACAATGCAGGCAAGCGCACGTTGACGCTTTGCTGTTCTCCCGCGTTTTCAGCCCTCTGGCTCGCAGCGAAGCTGCCGGGGTTTTTTACCAAAAACGCAGATATCGACCTCAATCTGGTCACCACTCAAAACTTTTTGTCGATGGAGCCGGGTGTAACTCCGGACATCTTCATCACAAAAATGGCCAGGATTCAGGATGGCTACCGCAGTTATCCGTTGTTTCATGACGTCATCTACCCGGTGTGCACTCCTCGTTACAAAGAGGAGCACCCTGAGCTGTCCAGCCTGGAGGCACTGCGCGACGGGGTTTTGCTAAACCTCAGTCCCTATGGCAGATCCCAGGTAGCGGAGCACGTTGACTGGGGCGTTTGGCTGGCTTATCACGATGTCGATATCGAGAAACGTCCCCACGACAGCCCTCACGTTTTCAACGCGAACGACTACAACCTGGTAATCAGCATGGTGTTGACCCATCAGGGCGTAGCCCTCGGATGGAATCACCTGGTTGCAAACCTGATCGAAAACGGCACGCTGATTCGGCCGATCGAAGAGGAAGTGGTTCTCCATGAAAGTCAGCACTATCTGACATTTCGTGAAGACCGGATCAATGACGACGCCTGTTGCCGGCTACGCGACTGGATTCTCGCCCAGTTTTCCTGAGCTGTTTAGAAGACATGAGTACTGACCGAGCAGTGACCCGGGGTGCGAGGAGGGGAGAAGTTTGGGTATGCCGGTGGTGATCATTCGTGGTTCTCACCACCGGCAGTGTTGCACTTAGCCGACAGATCTCAACGGGATCGTGTCATTGAGCTGCTCAAGCATCGTTTTGCAGTACCAGTCATCAAACTGGCACACACCGATTTCGCTGGCCACCGACAACGGGCCCGGCTCGTAAGCAGGGGAGCTGACGCCGACCTGTGCGCCTTCAACCAAGGTGCGATCCTGGTCATTGGTTGCAAGCCAAACCTTGGTCAGGCGATCGATGTCGTAGTCGACACCTTCCTGCGCGTCCTTCTTGACGATCCATTTTGTAGTGACCAACGTCTCGCCCGGACCGATGGGCAGAACGCGGAAGCTCAACGCATGATCGCCCAGAAAGTGGTTCCAGGTTGATGGGTAGTTGAAATAAAGCAGCGCACCGATGTTGGCTTCACCGGTTGTGTCCAAGCGGCCGGCAACCGCAGGCTTGCCATCCATTGTGTAGCTGACGGCCCCGGAAAAAAGGGGGATGCGCGTCATGCGGAAGCGACCGTCTTCGTCCATGACCAATCGGCTGGGCAGGCCTGCCGCTTCGCAGCGATCCCAATGCTCTTTGAGTTCAAGATCCTCATCGCCGCCGGCGCCACCCACTGATGGGTTGTCGACGAATGAGTGCATCAATTCCGGGTGAGTAAAATCGCAGTGGTAACACTCGCGGTTGTTCTCGAAAACCAGTTTCCAGTTGCCCTTCTCGATGATGTTCGACTCAAACGCGACTTTGCAGTCGTCCAGGTTATGAGGCGCAACGAAAGGCGTCAGAGATTTTCTGAATGACGAAAAGTCAGGAGCCACATCAGCGACGCACACATAGATATAGGTTTCAACGACCTCACAATGCACGGACTTCAACCCATGCTGAGACTTGTCGAAATCGTCCCCCATGTTCCCGGCGAAAAGCAGTCTGCCGTCCAGCTCGAAGGTCCATTTGTGGTAAGGGCACACCAGTTTGGCGACTTTGCCGCTAGCTTGCGGGCACACCTTGGAACCGCGATGACGGCAGGCGTTGTGGAATGCACGAATCTGCCCGTCTGCGCCACGGACGATAGCGACAGGGTAATCGCCGATTTGCAGCGACAGGTACTGACCCGACTTCTCCAGCTCAAATGTGTGCCCTGCGAAGATCCAGCTTTTGTGCCAGATCTGTTCCAGATCCTGCCGGTAAACATCTGGGTCGCTATAGAGGGCACCTGGCAGCGCGTGGTCAGGCTTGCGCTGCGCGATTAGATTTGAAACTGCCGATTTAGTGCTCACGGTCAACACACTCCAAAATACCAAAGGGACGACAAAAGACCATTGTTTGCATCAATCTCGAAATTGGATAACGCCATTTCGCCGGTAAAATATCGCTGTTGTAAAGACTACGTCTGCAATCACACCCCAACAAGAAACTTTTACGCTTATCAATGCATAAACAAATGTTATCGATCGATAGCGTAGCTTTAAGCTGTTATTCATAACAAGCTGATTTTAAAGGATAAATATTTTTCGATTCTGTGCGCTATATGGCTTTAAAGATGTCTGCGCGAGGAAGACACGCTATTGACCACTCTGTTGCCCCATGCCAGTCTGGATTCAACAGCTAACGGTACTTAGTCAGTAAAACAACCTCTGGCGATCTCGTGTTTGAGCATTGGCAACAGTCCCGTGAAAACATGGGGATTTTTATCGTGTTCAAGGCATCAAGGATGACGCGCTCACTGATCTTCCACCTAACTCGCATTTGGAGCATTTATCTTGAAATTTGAAGGTATCTATACGCCAGCAGTAACTCCTTATAATTCTGATGGAGATATTGACTGGAATGTGTACTCGCAAGTTTTGGAGTCGCTGATTGAGGCGAAGGTGCACGGCATTATTATCGGCGGGTCGACCGGCGAGTACTATGCGCAGACGTCGGAAGAACGCACCGAGTTGGCGGCCTACGCCAAAGATGTGATCGGCACTCGGGTGCAACTGATCGTCAGTACCGGGGCGATTCGCACCGAAGATGCGGTTCAGTACGCCAAGGATGCGAAATCGATCAAAGCAGACGCGATTCTCGTCACGTCCCCGCCTTACGCGCTGCCAACCTCACAGGAAAACGCGATTCACGCGCTCACTATCGATCGCGCAGCGGACTTGCCGATCATGCTTTACAACTATCCGGGGCGCATGTGCGTTTCGATGGATGAAGAATATTTCACGCGTGTCAGCCAATCGAAAAACGTCGTCGCCATCAAGGAAAGTTCCGGCGACATGGGCCAGGTGCATAGGCTGGCCCGGCAGTTCCCCAACATCGCCTTGTCCTGTGGATGGGATGACCAGGCCCTCGAGTTTTTTGCCTGGGGCGCCCGCAGTTGGGTGTGCGCAGGGTCCAACTTCCTGCCCAAGGAACACGTTGCGCTTTATGAAGCCTGCGTGATCGAAAAGAACTTCGACAAAGGCCGTCAAATCATGTCGGCAATGATGCCGCTGATGAATGCCTTGGACGGTGGCAAGTTCGTGCAGTCGATCAAGTACGGCTGCGAAGTTGCCGGATTGAAAGTCGGTAACGTGCGCCTGCCATTGCAGCCACTTGAAGCGGACGAAAAGCAGAGTTTCGCGTCGGTCATTGCTGAACTCAAACGTAACGTAGCCAACATTACTTCGGGAGCCAGCCATGGGTGATCTTCTGAGCAAGGCCGAATACGCCGCTCTGGCCAAAGACATTTCGTTGCCATCCAAGGCGTTCATCAATGGAGCGTTCAAGCCCGCGATCTCGGGCAAAACCTTCGCCACGAACAATCCGGCGACGGGTGAGTTTTTGACTGACGTCGCCGCCTGTTCGTCCGAGGATGTCGACTTTGCGGTGAGCAATGCCAAAGAGGCCTTCGAGGATGGATGCTGGAGATCGATTTCTCCCAGAGAGCGCAAAGCGGTTCTGTTGAAGTTTGCAAACCTGCTTGAAAGCCATCAATACGAACTGGCCGTCCTCGAGAGCCTCGATAGCGGCAAACCGGTCAGTGAATGTCAGTTGGTCGACATCCCCGACACCATCCACACGATCCGCTGGCACGCAGAACTGATCGACAAGATTTACGACAACACCGCCCCGGTTGGCAGCGACGCGCTGACCATGGTGGTCCGGGAGCCGATCGGCGTGGTGGGCTGCGTATTGCCCTGGAATTTCCCGCTGCTGATGCTGGCCTGGAAAATCGGCCCGGCGCTCGCTGCGGGCTGTTCGGTCATCGTCAAACCTGCCGAACAAACGTCGCTGACCACATTGCGTGTCGCTCAGTTGGCGTTTGAAGCGGGCGTTCCCGCTGGCGTCCTCAACATTGTGACCGGCACGGGCAAAGAGGTCGGCGAGCCCATTGGCTTGCACAACGACGTCGATATGGTGAGCTTCACCGGCTCCACCGCGACCGGCCGCCGTTTCCTGCATTACGCCGCCGATTCGAACCTGAAGCGCATCGTCCTTGAGTGCGGCGGAAAAAATCCGGCCGTGGTGATGGACGATGCCCAAGACCTGGACCTCGTTGCTCAGCATGTCGTCAATGGCGCGTTTTGGAACATGGGCGAAAACTGCTCCGCGACTTCACGTCTGATCGTCCACGCCTCTGTTAAAGACGAGCTGCTGCAGCGCATGGGCGCCTACATCAGCGAATGGAAGATGGGCGATCCGCTCGATCCGCAGAACCGCGTAGGGTCGCTGGTCAGCCCTGAGCATTTCGCAAAAGTGAAGTCGTACCTTGAGCACGCCGCCGCCGGAAAGCTTGAAGTTGTCTACGGAGGCGCGACCAAAGACGGTGCCTTTGTAGAGCCAACGGTGATTGACGGAGTTGGTCGAGACAACCGGCTGTTCCAGGAAGAGATCTTCGGCCCGATTCTTTCGGTCACCACCTTCAACACGATCTCCGAAGCCATTGCGCTGGCCAATGACACGGTGTACGGCCTGGCGGCCTCGGTTTATACCGGCAGCCTGCGCCGGGCGATCAAGTTGTCGCGGGAAATTCGCGCCGGCATCGTCACCGTGAACTGCTTTGGTGAGGGCGATGCCTCGACGCCATTCGGCGGCTACAAAGAGTCGGGCTTCGGTGGTCGGGACAAATCCATTTTTGCCCATGACCAGTACACCGAAATCAAAACCATCTGGATCGATGTGTCTGATCGGTCGGATGAAGAGACCGAAAAATGAGCACCCATACCATCAAGCGCCTACCGGTAGACACCGGGGTTTCAGGTTGGGAGGCGATTTCCGCACGCACTGCGCCTGTCCGCATGCTTGATGGAAACGTGACGGCGGATTGGCTGATTATCGGTGCCGGTTTTGCCGGCCTGTCCGCCGCTCGCAGACTTTCACAGTTACACCCGGGTGACAGCATTGTTGTGGTCGATGCTCATGAAGTCGCCAAGGGGCCGGCAGGCAGGAACTCTGGCTTCATGATCGATGTGCCGCACAGTCTGTCGTCCGGGGAATATTCCGTGGCGAGTGAGTCTGCAACGGCACTGGAAATCACCCAAAATCGTTTTGCGATTGCTTTTGCCGCTGAAGCCGCGCGGGAGTACGGCATGTCTGCCGAAACGTTCGACCCTTCCGGGAAGATCAACGCGGCCGCCACTGAGCGGGGATTGAAGCTGAACGTCAATTACGCTCAATCCCTTGAGCGCATCGGCGAGAAGTTCGAGATGTTTGATGCCGCGCAAATGCGCGAAATCACCGGGTCCACCTATTACCACGGTGGGATCTACACGCCCGGCGCAGTGTTGATTCAACCCGCGCAATACATTAGAGACCTGGCAGCAGGGCTGGAAGGGAAAATCACGCTGTTCGAACGCTCTCCGATTATTGAATTGACCAAGCGGGGAAGCGGCTGGATCGCTCGATCTCATAACGGGACGGTGCACGCACCCAAGGTCATTCTTGGGGTTAACGGGCACATTGAAGACTTTGGTCATTATCAAGGACGCCTGTTGCACGTCTTCACTTACGCCTCCATGACGGCCGCGTACAGTGATGATGCATTCAAGAAAGACGTGCCGGGTAGAGCCAAGTGGGCATTGTTGCCAGCTGATCCAATGGGAGCGACTGTTCGTAAAATCTCTACAGACGGTCTCTCGCGTATCGTCATCCGGACAAAGTTCACCTATGACCCGAGTATCCAGGTCACGCCAGAACGTGTAGCGGCGGTGGCCAAGGAGCAGCGACACTCCTTGGACGCCCGCTTTCCGGAATTGAAATCCACTGCGTTGGAATTCAGTTGGGCCGGCCGTCTGTGTCTGAGTCGTAACAGCGCCGCTGCATTTGGCGAGATCGAAGAAAACCTGTATTCGGCTTGCTGCGAAAATGGGTTGGGAACGGTCAAGAGCACCCTGGCAGGTGTAATGGCGGCGGAGTTGGCTTCGGGTACACGCTCTGATTTTCTGGACAGTTTCAGTCATGCACCAGGGCCCAGCAGGTTACCCCCCCAAATAATAACGAAGCTGGGCGTCAGTTCGGTTATTCGTTGGCATGAGTTTTGGGCCGGGCGAGAAGGTTAATAAGTTAAGTCGTCGGCTTTCTATAAAGGCCGTTTAACAAGTCACTAATAAGAACGGAACAATCCATGAGAAATATCTGGAAGGCATTCTGCGCGCTCGCGTTTGTGGGCATGATGAGTTTGCAGGCACAGGCTGAAGAAAAAAACATAGTAATGGGGACCATGTCCTGGGAGGATTTGGTGCCCATTACCGGCATTACCAAGAAGGTACTTGAGAACGCCGGGTATACCGTAAAAGTCGTGGAGTTTTCCGAGTGGGGTATCGCCTACGCTGCACTCAGCAAAGGGGATATTCAGGTGTTGGCCTCCCAGATTGATTACGCCGCCGCCGATTATTGGAAAAAGAACAAGAACAAAATCGAGAAGCTGTCACCGGTCTCCTTTGGTCTTTATCAGGGCATGGCAGTACCCGGTTACGTAGACATCGACTCCATCGAACAGCTGAATGCAAACGCGGACAAGTTGGGTAACAGAATCATAGGCATCGAGCCTGGTTCGGGTTTGATGAGTGACGCGAACAACGTGGTCAAGGCGTACGACATCAAGCTCAAGCTGGTCGAAGGCAGTACTTCGGCAATGACCGCGGCTTTGAAGTCGGCAGTCGACCGAAAAGAATGGGTGGCGGTAACCGTCTGGGATCCTTCCTGGATGACCAAGAAATTTGATCTCAAATTCCTGAAAGATCCAAAAGGGGTCTTCCCGCCATTGCAGGGTTATTACTGGATCGGACACAAAGGCTTCGCTGAAGCCAATCCGCGTGCGCGTGAACTGATGGCCAGCGTTTATGTGCCTATCACCGACATCACCGCAATGAATGCTGAAGTCAAGGATGGCAAGACCATGGACGAGGCTATCAAGGGCTGGATAGATAGCCATACAGATCTTGTAAATCGTTGGGGAAATATCAAGAACTATTGAGTTTTGTTTGTTTGCCACTGCCGCCCTTTGATTAATTATAAAACCAGCAAACAACTGGTTCGATGGATTGCGAAATGACGATGGCCACAATTAATACTGACGAAGTGCTGGTGGATTGCCAGTCGGTTTGGAAGATCTTCGGTAAAAATGCACCGACAGCCATGGATGCGGTTGTTCAGCAGGGTCTTTCAAAGACCCGGATCCTGCAAAACTATGGCTGTGTGGTCGGGGTTTCCGATGTCAGTCTCCAGGTTCGCCGGGGGGAAATCTTTTGCATCATGGGTTTGTCCGGCAGTGGCAAATCCACCCTTATACGGTTGTTGAACAAGCTGATCACCCCGAGCTCGGGGAAGGTGCTGGTCAAAGGCAAGGACGTTTCATCCTTGTCGCCGGCACAACTGCGAGAGGTGAGGGCGCGTCACATCGGTATGGTCTTTCAAAGCGTTGCCTTGCTGCCTAACCGTACGGTTCTTGAGAACACCGCGTTTGGCCTGGAAGTGCAGGGTGTGGGCAAGGCTGAACGTTACAAAGTGGCCGAGCAGGCGCTGGCGAAGGTTGGATTGAGCGAGTGGACTTCACGCTATCCGAGCGAGCTGTCCGGTGGCATGCAACAACGGGTCGGACTGGCGCGTGCACTCACTGCCGACCCGGAAATAATCTTGATGGATGAGCCGTTCAGCGCGCTTGATCCGCTGATTCGCCGACAGTTGCAGGATGAGTTCCGCCAGCTGACCAAGGAGCTGGGCAAGTCCGCGGTGTTTATTACACACGACCTGGACGAGGCCATCCGCATCGGTGATCGCATTGCGATCATGAAGGATGGCGCCATCATTCAGGTTGGCACCGCCGAGGAAATCGTGCTCAACCCGGCTGACGACTACGTGGCGGAATTCGTCGCCGGCATTTCCCGATTGCATCTGGTGAAGGCGCACTCGGTCATGACGTCGGTCCAGGTCTACAAGGCAGCACACCCGACATGCGACATCTCCAGGCTGACCAAAACCTCGCTTGACGCCGATATCGATGAACTTATCGGATTAACGATGAAGTCCGAGCGTGACGCGCTCGCCGTCGTCGATAACGGCACAGTGGTGGGGATCATTACCCCGCGTGATCTGTTGCGGGGCGTGCAAGGTATTCCCAATGAATTGGCGCCCGTAGCAACTGCCAATGCGATGGAGGCGTCCGCATGAGCACGCCGGTTTTTTCCAGTCAGTTCGATGCATCCATTGATACGGGGCTGGAATGGCTTTCAGATAATGGCGAGTTCGTGTTCGATGCCGTCAATGCGGTGCTCAATGGCATTTACGAAGGCGTGCTGTGGTGTATCGCTTATCCAGCGCATTACGTCGTGGCGATTGTCCTGGCGTTGATTGGCTGGCGTGTGGCTGGCGTTCGCTTCGCGATTCTCTCAGGTCTGGCATTGTTGCTGTGCGACCTCATCGGGTTGTGGCCGGAGACAGTCAGTACGCTTGCACTGGTGCTCACTGCTACCGTGTTGGCACTGGCGGTCGCCATTCCGCTGGGAGTCGTCGCGGGCCTGGCGCCGGCCTTTGATCGTGTGGTTGATCCTTGTCTGGATTTGATCCAGACGATGCCGCCCTACATCTACCTGCTACCGGCCATTGCACTGCTCGGCTACGGCCCCGCCACGGCGCTGTTGGCGACTTTTATCGTCGCGCTTCCCCCTGCGCTACGACTGACCTCCCTGGGTATTCGCATGACGCCCAAGGAGTTCATCGAGTTGGGAGATGCCAGCGGCGTGACGGGTATGCAGATGTTTTTCAAGATCCGCTTACCGTTCGCCATGCCCAGCATCATGGCCGGCGTTAACCAAAGCCTGATGATGGCATTCGGTATGGTCGTCATCGCCGGCATTGTGGGGTCGGGCGGTTTGGGCGAGGCGATTTACGGTTCCATCCGTACGTTGGATATCGCCAAGTCGATCAACGCAGCCATTGCTATCGTTATCCTGACCATGATCCTGGATCGTCTGGCGCAGAGTGCTGCACAGGCGCGGGTGGGGGCTTCTCAATGACATCGCACATTCAATTTTCTCCAGGCGATTACCTGGCGCCTGCCGTTGATTGGCTGAACACGAATTTACATGGTTTGTTCAAAGGAATCAGTCAGGTCGTTGAGGCGGTACTCGGTGCAGTGGAGGGAGCGCTGCTGGCACCCCATCCGTATTTGTTCATCGGTATTGTCGTCGTCGTGGCGTTCTTTTTTGCCAATAAGCGGGTCGCTGTTTTCGCTGCGGTGATGTTGGCTTTCTGTTTGTTTGCGGGCCTTTGGGTCGCGTCCATCCAGACAATTGCGCTCGTCAGCGTGTCGGTCCTGATCTCGGTGGCCATCGCTTTCCCGTTGGGGGTTCTGGCGGCCCGGGTGAAGCGTGTAGATGAAGCGTTGCTGCCGATTCTGAACATCATGCAAACCGTGCCGCCTTGGGTTTACCTGATTCCCGCCGTGATGCTGTTCAGCTTGGGACGGGTGCCCGCGATCATCGCAACGATTGTTTACGGCATCCCGCCGATGCTCAGATTGACGACCCTGGCCTTCAAACAGCTGCCCAAGGATCTCCTTGAGTTGGGCCAGGCGTCCGGTGCTTCACCTAAAGACATTCTGTTCAAAATCGAACTGCCGACTGCCGCACCGACGCTGTTGGTAGGCCTGAACCAATGCATCCTCATGTCGCTGGCGATGGTGGTGCTGGCCGGTCTGGTGGGGGCGGGCGGTCTGGGGGCTGAAGTGACCCGAGGCCTTTCCAGGATGGAGATGGGCTTGGGGCTGCGAGCAGGTTTGGCCATTGTCGCTATTGCGCTGCTGCTGGATCGACTGTCACGGGGCGCGTTGCAGCGTCACTCCCCCAGCAAACTCCTTTGAAAGGGCATCAGTATGAGACGCAGCTTTTTTTGCATTGATTCGCACGCGTGCGGCAACCCGGTTCGGGTTGTAGCGGGCGGAGCGCCGCTGATGCCCTCCGTATCGATGGCCGAACGTCGCGATATTTTCGTGCGTGACCACGACTGGGTACGCACCGCATTGATGTTCGAGCCTCGGGGACACGACATCATGTCTGGCGTCATTATTTATCCATCGGTACGTGATGACTGCGACTTCGGTGCGTTGTTTATCGAAGTCAGCGGCTGCCTGCCGATGTGTGGAGCGGGCACCATCGGATTATCGACCGTGGTCATCGAAGAGGGCCTGGTGACACCTCGTGAGCCGGGAAAACTGGCGATTGAAACACCGGCGGGACGGGTCGATGTCGAATATACCCTGGGCGGCGAATTTGTTGAGTCGATTCGCTTGTTCAACGTAGCCAGCTACCTGCACAGTGCCGATGTGGTGGTGGAAGTACCTGGTATTGGTACGTTTACGGTGGACATCGCCTACGGCGGGAATTTCTATGCGGTGGTCGAACCACAGGCGTGCTGGACTGGTTTCGAAGGGCAGACGACAGCTGACATCGTGGGGTTGAGCCAGAAGCTGCGCGCAGCGCTCTCGGCCATTTGTGACCCTGTACATCCAGAGAACAGTAGGATCAGTGGTGTTCATCACATCATCTGGTGTGACAAACCACAGAGCAGAACCGTGCATGGCCGCTGTGCAGTGTTCTACGGTGATAAAGCCATTGATCGCTCTCCCGGCGGTACCGGTACCTCGGCACGGATGGCTCAGCTCTTCGCAAAGGGGCAGCTGAACGTCGGTGATATTTACCGACTTGAAAGTCTGATCGGTACAATCTACGAAGGAAAGGTTGAGGCGTCGGTAAAAGTCGGAACCTTCGACGCAATGAAGCCAAGTGTCAGCGGCTGGGCTGAGGTGATAGGTCACAACACTATTTTCGTCGATGACAAGGACCCTCTGGCCCACGGGTTCCAGCTCGCATAAACAGTGCGTTCGTTAGAGTAAACAAGCGAGGCGTAAAGTGATCGAACGACGAGATTTCAGCGGGTGTATGAAAGGTAAAAACCTGCGTTATCTGGAAGAGACTCGGAGTGAGCCGACGACTCATGCCCGGGCAGGTTTTTTACTGCTCGAGCACTTCTCGTTGCCTGCATTTACGCAGGCGCTCGATACGATTGTCACTGCCAACCTTTTGCGGCCTGCGTTGTTCTCTTCACGAACCTTCGGGTTGCAGGACGGAGAGGTTGCCAGCGACCTTGGCCTGATCATTCGACCGGATGCGCGTTTGGACGTGGCAGCACTCAAAGACCTTGATTTGCTGGTCATATGCGGCGGCTATCGCACCGAACTCAAAGTCAATCACGAGCTGATCAGCATCCTTAAAACGGCATCGGAACTGGGTATCACCCTGGCCGGGCTGTGGAATGGGGCGTGGTTTTTGGGCGTGTCAGGTTTGCTTGAGGGGTATCGTTGTGCGATTCATCCCGAACACCGACCTGCGCTCGCAGAAATTTCAAAAGTCACGCATGTCACCAGTGAAGCATTTGTCATGGATCGAGACCGGCTCACGGCTTCGAGTCCGGCGGGTGCTTATCATATGGCTCTCGAGTGGATCAAAGGGCTGCACGGCAAGGCGCTTGTCGAGGGCATCGAAGACATTCTGTCTTTCGAGGAGTCGCGGTATCGGCGTATCAAACCGACACAGAACATCTCGTTGAGCGCCCCCCTCAAAGAGGTGGTCAAGCTGATGGACGCCAACCTGGAAGAACCGTTGCAAATGGAGCAACTGGCGGTCTATGCCGGACGTTCCCGTCGACAAATAGAGCGCTTGTTCAAAGAACAACTGGGTACCACGCCGCAACGGTATTACCTGGAATTACGCATTACCGAAGCACGGCGATTGCTTCAGCACACAGACCTGTCTCAGGTTGATGTGCTGGTCGCATGCGGCTTTGTTTCGCCGAGCCATTTCAGCAAATGCTACAGCTCGTATTTTGGTTACCGGCCTTCGAGAGAAACGCGGCTGGTGAAGTAAAGAACGCCTGTTGAAACCTTTGTGATTGGTGGTGTTTACCGCGACGGTGGGCTAACGACTTCGTGGCGTGGCTGTTTGTGCTGGATGCGTTAGTGAAACGCTTCAAAACCTGATGTTGCTGACACGCTAAGGAGGAGGGCATGACCGAAGTGCGATTGAAGAGCGATCAAACAAAAAACACGGCGTACTTGACTACGCCCACCGTTGCCGCTGGTCCTGGGGTCACAAGGCCCCAACTCGGGATTTTCCTATGCCTGCTTTCAATGCTTATCTTTGCGAGCCAGGACGGAATAACCAAGGTGCTTGTCAAAGACTTTCCGGTTGCCCAGCTGGTCATGGTGCGTTATTGGGTGTTTGTCGTTTTTGCCTTCGGGTATGCCGCCTACCAAGGTAGGGTCAAGGAACAGTTTCGGAGCAAGCATCCTTGGCTCCAAATCATTCGAGCGCTGTTAGCCGTGGGTGAAATAGTACTGTTCGGAGTCGGGCTGCGTTATTTAGGCCTGGCTGAAATGCACGCTCTCTATGCGGTATTCCCTCTGATGACTTTGGCATTGGCGGGGGGGCTGCTGGGAGAGTTTGTCGGGCTACGACGCTGGATCGCTGCTGCCATAGGGTTCATCGGGACACTGATTATCCTGCGACCAGGCGCGGGCGTCTTTGAACTCGCAGCGCTGATTCCCCTGCTGTCTGCTTTGGGGTTTGCAGTGTTCAATGTACTGACGCGCCGAATTAGCCAGCACGATTCCTTTGCGACGAACATGCTTTTTATGGCAAGTGTGGGTGCCCTGACGATCACATTTGTGGGGCTGCCCGCATGGGTTTCTCCGACGCCGGTCCAGGGCCTCTTGATGGGGATCCTGTCATTGACGGGAGTAGTCGCTCAGATACTGCTTATTCAAGCGCTGAAATATGCGACCGCTTCTACCCTGCAGCCTTTCAACTATGCGCTTCTGGTGTTCGCCACGTTGATTGGGGTGATCGTTTTTGCCGAGCGCCCTGATACCTGGGTGGTTGTCGGAGCAGCGTTGGTGATTATCGGTGGGCTGTATGCGATTAAAGCGAAGGTGTGAACGTACCTGAGTGTATGAAGTAATCAATGTGTGGTTGGTTTCCTGGATGGACACGGTCCTAAAAAAGGGCAGCTGAAAGCTTAACGCCGATCAGTTAAGGCGTTGAACGCCGCAATCCTTGTGGGAGCGAGCCTGCTCGCGATGACGGTGGCACAGTCAACACTTGCGTTGCCTGGCAATCCGCCATCGCGAGCAGGCTCGCTCCCACAGGTTTTGCACCTTGACTGATCGGCATTAAGCTCAAAGCTGCCCTTTTCCCAAACTGCTCCTTAGGCCGCGATAAACAGCTTGTGCGGATCCATGACGAATTTCTTCGGCGCTCCGGCATCGAACTCGTGGTAACCGCGCGGCGCGTCGTCCAGGCTGATCACCTGCACGCCGACGACCTCGGCAATGTTGATCCGGTCCCACATGATCGCCTGCATCAGCTGACGGTTGTACTTCATCGTCGGGGTCTGGCCGGTGTGGAAGCTGTGGGACTTGGCCCAGCCGAGGCCGAAACGGATGTTCAGGCTGCCATGCTTGGCGGCTTTGTTGACCGCGCCCGGGTCTTCGGTGACATACAGACCGGGGATACCGATATTGCCGGCGACCCGCACCACGCCCATCAGCGCGTTGAGCACATCGGCCGGGGCCTCGTGCTGCGCGCCGTCATGGCCGTGGCCACGGGCTTCGAAGCCGACAGCATCGACCGCACAATCGACTTCCGGCTCACCGAGCAGGTTGGCGATTTGCTCGTGCAGCGGAGCGTCCTGGGTCAGGTCGGCGATCTCGAAGCCCTGGGCCTTGGCATGCGCCAGACGCAGCGGATTGACGTCACCGACGATCACCACCGCCGCACCCAGCAGACGGGCGGAGGCGGCAGCAGCCAGTCCGACCGGACCGGCACCGGCGATATACACGGTGCTACCAGGGCCGACACCGGCGGTCACCGCGCCGTGGTAGCCGGTCGGCAGGATATCGGAGAGGCAGGTCAGGTCGCGGATTTTCTCCATGGCCTTGTCGCGGTCGGGCAGCTTCAACAGGTTGAAGTC
This sequence comes from Pseudomonas sp. GL-R-19, assembly GCF_019956375.1. Classification (NCBI taxonomy): domain Bacteria; kingdom Pseudomonadati; phylum Pseudomonadota; class Gammaproteobacteria; order Pseudomonadales; family Pseudomonadaceae; genus Pseudomonas; species Pseudomonas sp. GL-R-19. The sequence continues at coordinate 88,835 of NZ_JAHBDJ010000006.1, forward strand.
GGCATACGGCACCAGCACGTATTCGGCCTGGCCGCCAACCCAGTCGCCCATGTCCACATAGCCATAGGCACCGCCGGGGCGCGCCGGGTTGACCGTCAGGCAGACGCCGGTGTGCTGCTCCTTGCAACTGCGACAACGGCCGCAGGCGACGTTGAACGGCACCGAGACCAGGTCACCGATCTGCACGTTTTCCACGTCACGGCCCCTCTCGATCACTTCGCCGGTGATCTCATGGCCAAGCACCAGCCCGACCTGGGCCGTGGTCCGGCCACGCACCATATGCTGGTCGGAGCCGCAGATATTGGTCGAAACCACGCGCAGGATCACGCCATGGTCGATGCGCTTGCCGCGCGGGTCTTCCATTTTCGGATAGGGGATGGTCTGCACCTCGACCTTGCCTGCGCCGAGATACACGACACCACGATTACCAGACATGATTTCACCTCGCTTTTGTTGTTGTGAGAACACGGCCCTTGTACTGCGAAGGGGCCTGCGGCCTTACAGTGCAGTGGTATATGTCTTGCGTTTGCGCGTGAATGCAGATTGGTTGGAAGTCACCTTCCAACGACGCGTGATTAGCAGTTATCGTATCGATCCTACGCCTGGTATCAGCACCCGGCGAGAGCATTTAGTCCCTGTTGAGTCTCTCTTTCCCCTCAATTTCCATGGATTCAGGGCTAACCCCGGACGATAGGAGCAAGTGCGATGATTGCGGACTGGACTGGTCAGGTAGCGCTTGTCAGTGGCGCCGGTAGTGAGCGAGGCATTGGCATTGCGATTGCGAAGCGACTGGGCAGCCTGGGCGTTAAGTTGATAATCACAGGCAGCAGCGCTCGCATTCATGATCGGGTGGAGGAGTTACGAGCCTCAGGATTTGAAGCGCAAGGTCGTGAGGCGGACTTGAGTGAAGAGGATCAAGTCCTTGAACTTACCACTTGGGCAGAATCGGTATGGGGGCGAATCGATATTCTGGTGAACAATGCCGGGATGGCTGCGCAGGGTCATCCGGAGCCTTTTGCCGGTCTGGCGGACATGAGTGTCGATAGCTGGAATCTTTCAATTGCTCGAAATCTGACAACCGCCTTTCTGCTGACCCGTGGAGTTTTGCCGGGGATGCGCAACAGACACTACGGCCGTATCGTCAATGTCAGCTCCACGACTGGCACTCGGGCAGGTAATCCAGGAGAGGCGGCTTATGCTGCGGCCAAAGCGGGAATGGTGGGTATGAACATGAGCCTGGCCCTTGAGGTTGCGCGCTATGGAATCACTGTGAACTCGGTCGCGCCGGGCTGGATCGCCACTGGGTCAAGTACCCCAGAGGAAGTGAATGCAGCGAAGTACGTCCCGGTTGGCAGGGCCGGTCGTCCGGAAGAAGTGGCTGCTGCCGTTACGTTCCTGGCCTCACCTGAGTCCAGTTACATTACCGGTGAGTTACTGGTGGTCGATGGTGGCAATTGCCTGATAGAAAACAAAGCGCCCAAGTAATGAATGCGTGTCCGCTGCAAAATTTTGCAGCGAGCCAGAGTCTGGCTCCACGCAACCTGCGACGGAGGTGGGTAAGTGATTCCCTCCAATGATCCCGATGCGGCTAGTGTGCATTCCTTTGAAATGTGTGGAGAAGCAGGCGTGCTCAGGCTACGAAGTCAATAAAATGTACTTGGGTGTACATTTGATTGAGCATCAGAGTACATTCGCGTTACGCATTGTTGAAGAAGGTAAGCGAGATGTCCCAGTTAGGGAAGGCACGTGGTAAAGCCCAGGATGCAGGTTGGCGCGGCTCCCCGGAGGGTTGGCTCGAAGCCGCCTACGAAGCCCTGAAGGAGTCGGGCATCGATGCCGTTCGGGTCATGCCGCTCGCCAAGCGCCTGGGCTTGTCACGCACCAGCTTCTACTGGTTTTTTGAGGATCGTGAACAGTTGCTCGCCGCCTTGCTTTCACGCTGGCGGGAGACCAATACGGGGGGCTTGATCCGGCAAAGTGAAAGCTATGCCGAAAGCATCTCCGAGGCGATCCTGAATGTGTTCGAGTGCTGGCTCAACCCGCAACTGTTCGACTCGCAATTCGAGTTCGCAGTGCGCAGCTGGGCGCTTCAGTCAGCTGAAGTGGCTCAAGAGGTCGCTACCGTAGACGAGCAGCGCATGAATGCCCTGGCGAGCATGTTCAAGCGCTTCGGCTATGACAGCCAGGGCGCTGATGCGCGAGCCAGAACGATTTATTTGACCCAGATCGGCTACATCACCATGAACACGACTGAGTTGATCACTGTGCGCTTCCAACGCATTCCTCATTACGTGAGCATCTTCACCGGGAAAGTACCCAAGCAGCGCGAGCTGGATCGTTTTTACGGGAAATTCGGCTACGCCGAAAAAGAGCCCGGGGTTTTCGTGCCCTTGACAGATACCTTCGAGGAGACGTCTGCAGATGCTCAATGAGACGCTAGGCATTATTGGAGGAACGGGGTGGTTGGGCGCAGCGATCGCCAAGGCAGTGCTGGCAAAGACGTTGGTGCCGACGGGCAATCTGATCATTTCCAACCGCACGGGCAGCCATCCATTGGCACAGCAAGGCGCTTGCCTGGTCACAGATAACCAGGGCCTGGTGGATCGCAGCGACGTAGTCATCATCGCGGTTCGCCCCGAGCATTTCGCCGGCCTGAACATCAATGCGACGGGCAAAACAGTCATTTCACTGATGGCCGGGATTACAGCGCAGGCGATTGCTGAACAGACATCGGCTTCGGCGGTCGTGCGGGCGATGCCCAATGCGGCGGTGGACATCGAGCAGTCCTTCACGCCCTGGTATTGTTCGCACGCGGTAGAGGCGACAACGAAAAGCCTCGTGCAGCGATTGTTTGAATGTGTGGGCACTGCTGCCGAGGTCCAGAAAGAGGACTTCATCGATTACCTCTCTGCACTCTCAGGCACCGGCCCGGCCTTTCCGGCCTTGTTGATGACGGCGCTGGCCAATCAGGCGATGCTGGCCGGCATACCGAGAGACATCGCGCAGCTTGCCGCGCAAAATGTCGTGGTCAACAGCAGCCAACTACTGGCGGGCCGTGACGCCCAGCAGATGATCGACGCCTTGGTGGCCTACCGTGGTGTGACAGCCGCTGCCTTGCAGACGATGAGCCAGGGGCATTTCGAAGAGCAGATTGGAAGGGCGTTGCAGGCAGGTGCCGCCGTTGCTCGCAAAGGGCTTCAGGCCGGATAACTGAACCACCGCCATCGCGAGCACATTCAGCATCTTCATCGACTGTGATACCGCTTTCGCGAGCAAGCCCGCTCCCACAGGAGAAGCGCGTTCACTTCAAACCAGGCATGCCGAGCCTAGGCGAGGCACCGAGTGGTGGGGCATGAGCGTTTTGCTTACTTTTGCGCTTCTCAAAAGTGAGTCGCTGTAAGAGCGGAACCCTAAGCAGCCGTTACCGCAGCAACGGATATTCACCCCCATCCCCAGATAAAAAAACAAAAAAAACGGCACTCCTCCAGAAACGAAAAGCGCCGCTCTCCTTAACCCAACACCACGTCCTATTCAGCCTTGAAGCAATACACCGCCAGCTTGTTCCCATCCAGATCCCGGGCGTAGGCAGCGTAGGCATTGTCCGCCCAGCCACGTGAGCCTGGCAGGCCTTCGCAAACGCCACCGTTTGCCAATGCAGCTGTATGGAAGGCATGGACTGCAGCGCGGTTCGGTGCTTCGAAACTGACGGTGACACCATTGCCGACGGTGGCCGGATTTCCATTAGCCGGATTGAGTACGAAGAACGAAGGCTTATCGATGCCCCAGATGGAGCCGGCCTCATCGAGATCGGCAACGCGGTTCAGGCCAATTTCCTTCAAAACAACATCATAGAATGCGCGTGCTTTTTGCAGATCTTTAGTGCCGACGGTGACATGAGTAAAAACAGACATCTTTGTTTCCTTACTGTTGGTGGTGATTGGGCTGCCGACGGATCAGAGACCCGTCGGATATCAGAAATGAATGACGGTGCGAATGCTTTGCTGTGAAAGTTGCCCCTGATGTTTGAGATCAGGGGCATGACTTCAAATATCCTTCAACAGCCGCAGCGCATCGTAGATGGCGGCGTGGGTATTGCGCGCCGAGACCGCATCGCCGATCCGGAACAGCTGGAAGCGGCCTTCAGGGTTGGTCACGATGTTCTGGGTTTTGCCAGCGATCAGATTGTGCTGCTCGACTGCGCCGTCATTGCTCGAATGGGGTCGCAGATCGAAGTACAAATCGTCCAGGGGCAGGGTGCCATGGTTGATCACGACTTGATCGACCACTCGCCGTTTATGCACCTGGCCATAATCGCTGCCGAAGTTCGCAACCAACTGCCCGTCGCGCTTCTCTACGGAATCGACCCGATACGTGACGGTAAAGGTGACGTCCAGATCCTGCAGGCTGCGCATGTAAGGCACCAGGTTCATCGCCATCACCTCCGGCGAAAACGACCGGTCAGGCGTGACGATCTCCAGTTTTGCACCGCTGTTGGCGATGACCTCTGCTGCTTGTAGCGCCGCATGGTCGCCAGCGTCGTCAAAGATCAGCACGTTCTGGCCGGGCTTGACGTCGCCGGAAATGATGTCCCAGGTGGACACCACCAAATCGTTACCCTGTTTGAGCACTTCGGTGTGCGGCAAGCCGCCCGTGGCAACGATCACCACATCCGGCTCTTCAACCAGCACCGTCTCGGCCTCGGCCCATGTGTTGAAGTGGAACTTCACACCCAGGCGTTCGCATTGCGCCATGCGCCAGTCGATGATGCTGATCATCTCGCGGCGCCGTTCGCTGAGCGCAGTCAAGCGGATCTGCCCGCCGGGCTGGTCGGCGACTTCGAACACCGTGACGTCGTGGCCACGTTCACCGGCGACCCGCGCCGCCTCCAGACCCGCGGGGCCGGTGCCGATCACCACCACCTTGCGCTTGGTCGGCGCCTTGGGAATTTCGTGGGGCATGGTGGTTTCACGCCCGGTGGCGGCGTTGTGGATGCAATACGCAGCACCGCCCTGATAGATACGGTCCAGGCAGTAGTTCGCACCTACGCAGGGGCGGATGTCTTCTTCGCGCTTTTCGATGATCTTGCGCACGATGTGCGGATCGGTCATGTGCGCTCGGGTCATGCCGATCATGTCTACCTTGCCGGAGGCAATGGCGTGTCGCGCCGTGGCGACGTCCGGAATCTTGGCCGCATGGAAAGTAGGGAAGCCGGTGGCCGAGCGGATCTCGCCGGCAAAATCCAGGTGCGGAGAGTTGCGCATGCCCTGGATCGGAATCACATCGGTCAGGCCGGCATCGGTATCGATGTGCCCGCGTACGACGTTGAGGAAGTCGACCAGGCCGCTGTCCTTGAGCATGTGAGAAATCTGCATGCCGTCCTTCGCACCGAAGCCACCGGGCAGGTCCTCATCGCCGGTGTAGCGGACCCCGAGCAGGAAGTCTTCGCCACAGCGTTGGCGGATACCGCGCAGGACGTCAAAGGTGAAGCGCAGTCGGTTTTCCAGCGAGCCGCCGTACGGGCCGTCAAGATCGTTGGTCAATGGCGACCAGAACTGATCCATGAGGTGACCGTAAGCCTGCAACTCCAGACCATCGAGGCCCGCCGCCTTCATGCGTTCGGCGGCATCCACGTAGTCCTTGATGATTCGATCGATGTCCCAGTCTTCCATCTTTTTCGGAAAGGCCCGGTGGGACGCTTCACGGCGATGGGACGGCGAGACGACCGGGAGCCAGTCAGCCTTGTCCCAGCGCGTGCGCCTTCCCAGGTGGGTCAACTGAATCATCACCGCCGCACCGTGTTCGTGGCATTCGTCGGTCAGATCCTTCATCCATTTGACCACCTCATCCTTATACGCCAGCACGTTGTTGAACACCGGCGGGCTGTCGCGGGAAACAGCGGCGGAGCCTGCGGTCATGGTCAGCGCCACACCGGCCTTCGCGCGCTCAACGTGATAAGCGCGGTACAGATCCTTTGGCATGCCGTCGACAGGATAGGCGGGTTCATGGGAGGTGGTCATGATCCGGTTTTTGAGAGTCAGGTGCTTGATCTTATAGGGCTGCAGCAAGGGATCGCTGGACATGGTGTTGCGCTCCGGGAACAGAACATCAGGCTTGGTTTGACATGACGGTAGGTCGAATGTTCACTTGTGTCAATGGGTGAGACACAGGTGTACATTTTTCTTGCGCGGTGGAAAAACCAGGATTAAGATCGATTCGAACAGGGGGGATCGTCAGGGGGTCTTTCTGAACCCGCTGCCTTAATATGATTTTTAAAAGGAGAGCCTACGTGACAGCGTTATCCGATAGTCGTTTGGCGAGCAGGCAAACAGCTTTTACTGAAATTCCAATCATAGATGTGTCGCCACTTATCAACGGTAATAATCCACTGCAGGTGGCAAGCCAAATAGGTGATGCATGCGAAAAGGTGGGTTTTTTTTATATTAAAAACCATGGTGTTGCGCAGCAGTTGATAGACAACATGTACAGGCTGAGCAAGGATTTTTTCAAGCTTCCATATGAGGAGAAAAACGAACTTAATGTCGTCAACTCCGGGCTGACGCTGCGCGGCTATATACCGATGTATGCGGAGAACGTAGACCCTGCCAACACCCGCGACTTTAAAGAGTGTTTTGATTACGGCGCTCATTACGATGATATTTCTCCATTTTTTGGCCCTAATCAAATGCCTTCCGCACTGCCACAATTCGAGAAGGTTGCCGACGCTTATCATGGCGCTGTATTGGCGCTCGCGAGAACGCTCATCGGCGCAATTGCGCTGAGTTTAGGTTTGCCACAGGATTACTTTGAACGTCTTCAGCGCAAGCCCATCACTATTCAGCGAATTTTGCGTTACCCGCCCCAGATGGGTAGGGTTTCCCAAGAAGAGATTGGTATTGGGGCTCACACGGACTACGGTTTCCTGACAGTCCTGTCCCAGGATGCAGTTGGCGGTTTGCAGGTCATGAATCGTGCAGGGGAGTGGGTTACTGCACCACCGGTTGAAGGCACGTTTATCGTCAACATTGGTGATCTGGTTCAAACCCTGACCAATGATCGCTACACATCGACAATGCATCGCGTCATCAATACCAGCGGCCTGGAACGTTATTCCATACCGTTCTTTATTGATTTGGATTTCGATGCGGTTGTTGAGCCTGTGTCAACCTGCGTGAGTGAGACTTTGCCTGCGAAGTATGAAGCGTACACGTGTGGCAAACACAAATTTAAGCGATTTGTTGATAGCTATGCGCACCTGAAAGAAATCGAGAAGGCATGATCGTTCTTCTGGCTACGAAGATGCTGATTGGAGGTCAAAGTCGCCAGCCTGCGAACGAATGTTCCACCAGAACCACAAGAAACGCCTTGGCGTGTCTTGTGGTTTTTTTCAAGCGATGTTTGCCGATGTAACAGGCTCCCACGAGATTGCGCGTGCAGCCAGGAAGGCAAGAACAGCCGCCACGCCCAGCAACGCGGCGCTCAACTCGAAGGTCGCTCGATAGCCGCTCGAGTCAAACACCAGCCCGCCGACGGTTGCACCCGAGGCAATGGCCAGTTGAATGATCGCCACCATTAAACCGCCACCCGCTTCAGCTGCCTCCGGCAATGTCCTCGCCAGCCACGTCCACCATCCCACCGGCGCCGCAGTCGCAACCAGTCCCCAGAGACCCAGCAAGACAGTGGTGGTGGCCGCCGAACTGCCGAATGAAACCAGCGCCAGTGCGATCACCGCCATCAAGATCGGGATGACGATGAGGGTGCGATGCAGGCCATTTTTCAAGAAGGCTTCAATCAGGAAGGTTCCCGCGAGGCCCGCCAGACCGAGGACGAGCAGCATCAGCGAGAGCATGGAAACACTGACATGCGTGACGGCTTCAAGGAACGGTCGCAAATAGGTAAACAGCATGAACTGACCCATGAAAAAGACACTGACCACCAACATGCCTAACGCGACGGGCAGGCTTTTCATCAACTTCAAGACATTTCCAGTGCCTGAAACGCTTTGCGATTTCATCGCAGGAAGGCTGAACAAAAGGCAGACACTGGCGGCTACCGCGACCGGAATGACGCACATAAACGCACCGCGCCAGCCGATCAAGGAACCGAGGAAGCTGCCCAAAGGTGCTGCAATCACCGTCGCCAGAGCGTTGCCGCCGTTGACGATTGCCATGGCGCGAGTGATCTGGTCTTCAGGCACCAGGCGCATGGCGGTTGCCGCCGACAACGACCAGAAGCCACCTATCGCCACACCGATCAATGCGCGGCCGACCATGAACACCCAGTAGTTCGGCGCGCACGCGACGACTGTTCCCGAAATGATCATCAGCACAGTCAGTGACATCAGCAGAGGCTTACGGTCGACCCGCGCCGCCACCGCAGCGATCAGGAGGCTGGCGAACAGCGCAAACAGCCCAGAGACAGAAATGCCCTGGCCTGCTTGCCCTTCGGTGATCTGCAGATCGGCGGCAATCGGCGTCAGCAGGCTGACGGGCATGAACTCCGATGCCACCAGCACGAAGGCAGCGAGCGACATGGCGAATACGGCGCCCCACGATGGTTCCGCTTTCCGGGGGGCGTGGAGGGAGTGGCTGGTCATTGATTGAATCCTGTAATGCGAAGCGTCGCGGCCCCGTGAACGGGGCCGCGAGAGAGAACCGGTGCCCGGTCAGGGGCACCGCCAAATTACTTCAGGTTTCATTCGCCAAGTTGACCTCGTTCTTCGCTTCGCCCGTCAATGTGGCGTTGTCGATAACGAAGCGATACTTGACGTCGCCCTTGAGCATCCGCTCGTAGGATTCGTTGATCTGGTCGGCTCGAACGAGCTCGATGTCGGCGACGATGCCGTGCTCCGCGCAGAAATTCAGCATCTCCTGCGTTTCGGCGATGCCGCCGATCATTGAGCCGGCAATCGTCCGGCGCTTCATGATCAGGTTGAACACGTTGGGCGACGGATGTGGTGAGGCGGGCGCACCGACCAGGGTCAGCGCCCCGTCTCGCTTGAGCAGAACCAGGAAGGCATCGAGATCGTGCGGGGCTGCGACGGTATTGAGGATGAAGTCAAAGCTCTTGGCATGCGCAGCCATTTCTTCAGCGTTGCGCGACACCACAACTTCATCGGCACCCAGTTGTTTTGCTGCTTCGCGCTTGGATTCAGAGGTGGTGAACGCCACGACGTGAGCACCCATCGCATGGGCCAGCTTGATGCCCATGTGGCCCAGCCCACCGATACCGACCACGCCGATTTTCTTGCCCGGCCCGGCGTTCCAGTGACGCAGCGGGGAGTACGTGGTGATGCCCGCGCACAGCAGCGGCGCGACGGCGGCCAGTTGCTCCTCCGGGTGGCGGATGCGCAGAACATAACGTTCATGCACCACAATGTTTTGCGCGTAGCCGCCGAGCGTCCAGCCGGGTGCGTCCGGGGTCGGGAAGTTGTAGGTGCCGATCATGCCGTCGCAGTAGTTCTCCAGGCCGGTTTCACAGTCGTCACAGTGTTTGCAGCTGTCGACGATGCAACCGACACCGACCAGGTCTCCAACAGTGAAGTCCGAAACGTGCGCACCCACCGCCGATACACGGCCGACAATTTCGTGCCCCGGTACGCAAGGAAACTGAGTGCCTGCCCATTCGGCACGCACCTGATGCAAGTCCGAATGGCAGATACCGCAGAAGGCGATATCAATCTGAACGTCATGGGCGGCGGGGTGACGGCGGCGGATCTGCAAAGGCTCAAGGGGTTTGTCGCCCGCATGAGCACCATAGGCTTGTACAAGCATGGGAGAGACCTCAAAGAATTTGTCGGATGGACATTTTCCCGTTCTGACAAGGCTCTCAGTAGTGCAATCCGCTGGATTACTTGCCTGATTCTATGAGTCTTCGTTCTATCGCAGGACGGTTGCGGGCGGGCGGGTTAGAGTTCAGCGAAGAGGTATGAGACGTTCATGATGACCCAACACGAAACCGCCACATCGCCCCAGGAGGCGCTCGCCCAGGTCATTGGCTCGCGGGTCTTGAAACCCGGTGACTACGCAACCTCGATTGCAGGCCTCGGCTTCTTCAGGCGCGAACACCCGTCGCCGCCCGTTGTTTGCATGGTCGAACCGAGCATCATTCTTGTCGCCCAAGGCGAGAAACAGCTGTGGGTAGGCGGTGAGGGTTATCCGTATGACGCTTCGCGTTTTCTGGTCACCTCACTGGATTTGCCGGCCAACTCGGAGGTGCTCGCGGCGAGCCCGGAACAACCGTGCCTCGGGCTGACGCTCAAGCTCGATTTGCGCATGCTGGCAGAGCTGATAGCGCAGAGTGACCTGCCGCCCACCCGTGAACGTTCGGTCGCGAAAGGGGTGGGCATCGGTTCAGTGACCGCAGCCATGCTGGCGTCGTTCGAGCGCTTGTTGGCGCTGCTCGATGAACCGGAAGCCATTCCTGTTCTCGCCCCTTTGATCCAGCGTGAAATTCACTACCGTCTCTTGAAGAGTGATCAGGCGGGCAGGTTGCGACAAATCACGTCTGTCGATGGTCAGGGCTATCGGATCGCCAAAGCCATCGATTGGCTGAAATTGAATTACGCCTCGGCCCTGCGGGTCGATGACCTTGCCGGCCGGGTGCAAATGAGCACGCCGACCTTTCACCACCATTTCCGCCAGCTCACTGCAATGAGCCCGTTGCAGTACCAGAAATGGCTACGGCTAAACGAGGCGAGGCGCCTGATGCTCAACGAGCATCAGGATGTATCCAGCGCGGCGTTCAAAGTCGGCTATGAAAGCCCTTCGCAGTTCAGTCGCGAATACAGCCGACTGTTTGGAGTGCCGCCTAAACGAGATATTGCGCTGTTGCGAGGGGCAGGGTAGCGACAGGGTGAGGTCATTCAAAAATGGTGGTTGGTCCACGTGCGGGACGCAACGTCTCCTCGGCGGCCAACCGTCAGTCAGTCACGGAACCCTGCGGTATTCTCCCGGCGAAACTGTCCACCAGGCTCGCCACCACCATCTCTCCCATCCGCGTGCGGGTCTGCAGCGTCGCACTGGCGCGATGGGGCTGCAGTACCACGTTCTCGTTGCCGAACAGTGTCTCGGGGACGTTCGGTTCATCGACAAACACATCCAGCGCCGCACCCGCGATCTCACCAGCGGCAAGCGCCGCCACCAGATCGACCTCGTTGACCAGCTTGCCGCGCGCCACGTTGATCAGATACCCGTCCTTGCCCAGCGCCTGCAGCACCTCGGCATTGATGATGGCTTCAGCCTTGTCGGCAGCGGCGGCGAGAATCAGCGCATCACTGTTGCTGGCCAGCTGCTTCAGATCGGCGATGAAAGTGTGGTTCACATCGCTCATCGGCTGCAGATCGGTGTAACTGATCGGGCAGCCGAACGCTGCGGCCCGGGTCGCCACGGCACGGCCGACCCGGCCCATGCCGACGATGCCGATGCGCATGCCCGACACCTGACGCGCCAACGGCAACGGGGCCAACGGTGTCGGGCTATGGGGCCATTGCCCCGAACGCACATAACGATCACTGGTGCACAGACCCCGGCACACGGCAATCAACAAGCCGATGGCCAGGTCGGCGACATCTTCGGTCAGCGCGCCGATGGTTGCGGTCACGCGGATCCCGCGATCCCTGGCGTAAGCCAGATCCACCGCATCGGTGCCAACGCCATTGACCGCCACCACTTCCAGTTTGGGCAATTGCGCCATCAGCGCCTGGCTGATTCCGGTGTGGCCGCCGGTGATCACCCCGCGAATGTTCGCGCCGTGTTCCTGCAAATAAGCCGGCTTGTCGGCCTGCTGGAAGTAACGTCTGACGGTAAACAGCTCATCGAGCCGCGTGTTGATTTCGGGGATCAGGATCGGGCTGAGCTGCAAGACTTCTGGCTTCATGTAAACCTCGCGTAACAGAATAAAAAGTCCGGTTTAACCGCGACCGGCAAACGGCATGGCACTGGCCATGACGGTCATGTTCAGGACGTTCGCCTCCAGCGGCAGAGCGGCGATGTAGCGCACGGCATCCGCCACATGCTTGACGTCCACCATCGGCTCCACCGCGATGGTGCCGTTGGCCTGGCGCACGCCTTTGGTCATGCGCACCGACATCTCGGTGAGGGCGTTGCCGATGTCGATCTGGCTGCAGGCGATGTTGAATTCGCGGCCGTCCAGGGCCAGGGATTTGGTCAGTCCCAGCACCGCGTGTTTGCTGGCGGTGTAGGCGCTGCTGAACGGGCGTGGGGTATGGGCCGAGATCGAGCCGTTGTTGATGATGCGTCCGCCTTGTGGCTGTTGCCGGCGCATCAGTCCGAAGGCACCACGGGCACAGAGGAAAACGCCGTTGAGGTTGGTGTCGATCACGTTGCGCCACTGCTCGAACGTCAGCTCATCGAGCGGCACCGCAGGGGCGTTGACCCCGGCGTTGTTGAACACCACGTCGAGGCGTCCGTAGACCTCGGTGATGGTGGCAAACAGCGCATCGACACTGGCCGGGTCGCGCACATCAGTGGGCACCGCCAACGCTTCGTGTCCTTCGCTGAGCGCCAATCCGACCAATGCCTGTAAAGGCTCTGGCCGACGACCAGCCAATACCAGGGTAAAGCCGTCGGCCATCAGAGCCAGGGCCACGGCGCGGCCGATTCCGCTACCGGCGCCGCTCACCAGAGCCACTTTCAAAGGACTGTTCATGTTGTTATCTCCTTCTTCAATTCACGAGGGCGTAAGCCGGGTTCAAGGTCGCTGACCGACGCGCATTTCCAGTTGGCCGATGCCGTCGATCCCGGCGTTGATGATGTCGCCCGGCTGCAGCACATCAACGCCAGCCGGGCTGCCGGTCATGATCAGGTCACCGGCCCGCAGCGCTACCGACTGCGAGATGCGGCTGATGATTTCACTGACTGACCAGATCTGGCTGTCGAGGCTGTCGCGCTGGCGCTCTTCGCCGTTGACGTTCAGCCACAAATCGCCGTCCGGGTGTCCGGCGCGAGTGACTGGCACGATGGCGGTCATCGGCGCGGCGCCGTCGAACACCTTGGCACCTTCCCACGGCAAACCATTGCTTTTGGCCGAGCGCTGGACATCACGACGGGTCAGATCCAGCCCGGCGGCGTAGCCCCAGACATAGGCCAGCGCCTGGCGCTGCGGAATATTGGCGCCACCTTCACCGATGGCCACGACCAATTCGATTTCGTGGGCAAACTCTTCGGTCAACGGCGGGAACGCCACTTCACCCGCCGCATCTACCACGTTGCTCGCCGGTTTCATGAAGAACACGGGCGGCTGGCGGGACTGGCCCTGGGTGTCTGGCCACGGGTAGTTGCGGCCGACGCAAAATACCCGGCCAACGGGGAAACGCTGCTGGCTGCCGGCAACCGGCAAGGTCACGGGCAGATCCGGGGTAAACACATACTCGGTCATCATCATTTTTGTAGTAGTCCTGTTAGAAGCGTCAGCGTACGGCGGCAATCTTTTGCGAAGTTGGACGAATGCCGCCTCATGTTGGAGAAATACGGTTTTTTTGACTCAGCGCACCTTGAGTTCTATGCGGTACAAGCGACCGAGCAGCAACGAATAGGACAGGGTGCCAATCAGCGCCACGCCGCCAATGAACCAGAAGGCGTAGGCAAACGAGCCTGTCGCGTGGACGATGCCGCCAATCACGATCGGAGTGACGATCCCGCCGATGTTGGCGGCCAGGCTGGTAATCCCGCCGGTCAGGCCGATCAGTTCCTTGGGCGCGACTTCCGATACGGCTGCCCACGATGACGAGGCAATCCCTTGGGCGAAGAAAGCAATGGTCAGCACGGCAATGCAGATCACGTTCGAGTCGGTGAAATTCACCAGGACGATCGACATGCCCAGCATCGATCCGACCACCAATGGCAACTTGCGCGCGAAGGACATTGAGTAGCCGCGTCGTATCAGCAGGTCGGAGACGATGCCGGCCAGCAGAATGCCGACCGTTGCCCCCACGAACGGCAGCACCGCGAAGATCCCGGCCTTGATCATGGTCAGTTTGCGTTCTTCGATCAGGTACGTCGGGAACCAGGTCAGGAAGAAGTACAACGCCGAGGTGCTGGCGAACTTGCCGATGCAAATCGCCCAGATCTGCCGATAACTGAACAGCTCGGCGATCTGCCGCCAGTTGAACCGGGTGCGTTCCTGACTGCTCTTGACCAGTCCACCCCCGGCTTCGATGTACTTGAGCTCTTCCTGGCTGACGTTCTTGCAGTTCAACGGATCGCGGTACAGGTACAGCCAGATCACACCGAACACAATGCCAAGTATCCCGGTGCTGTAGAACACGTGTCGCCAGTCATAGGTCGTGGCCAGCCATAACAGCGCGCCGGTAAACAGTGCCGTGCCCAGATACTGGCCGCACACGTAGATGCTGCTGGCCAAGCCCCGTTCGCGGGCCGGGAACCATACCGTCACCGCTCGGCTGTTGGCCGGAAACGCTGGAGCTTCCATGGCGCCGACGGCCAGGCGCAGCCCGAACAGCGAAGCGAATCCTGTGGCAAAGCCTTGGCACACGGTGACCGTCGACCAACTGATTAGCGACACCCCGTAAGTGAACCGGGAACCGAAGCGATCGGCGATGAACCCGGCGGGGACCAAGGCCAGTGCGTAGGTCCAGGCAAACGCGGAAAAAATCAGGCCCATTTCGATCTTGTCCAGGCCCAGATCCTTGGCCATGAACGGTGCGGCAATCGAGATGTTCACGCGGTCGATGTAGTTGATGATGGTTGCAATCAGCAGCAACGACAGCATGAACCAGCGCCGACGTGTCGGCAGGCGCTGAGACAGTGCGGCGTCCCGGGCGCCGGCGCTCACCGACGGCGCGGTGGACGAGGAGGTGTGCGAGTTCGACATGAGTAGACCTTTTTTGTTGGAAGAATCGAGATGTTCGCGCACAGCCGAAGCCGTGCCCCCAGTGCCGGGGCAGAGCAATCGCTACTGGAAGGAGAGGCGCGGACAGCCGCTGTCAGGCGCTCAGATACGCCTTCGGACAGGTTCGGTCGGGGGAGGGTTGGCGAGAGAAAAAAGCAGGTTCATGAGTGCACACCTTTTGATTGTTTTTGGAAGGGTCGGGCTGCATTGCCTGCCACAGTGGTCGTACAACCATGCAAAATCAACGGAGGCGTTAGATCGTTTTTTCTCCTGAAAAAAGCGATTGATGCAGGTGTCCAAGAAAAATCAAATCAGCTCATTTCCTTGGTTATGCTTAATGTGTTTCATAAGATGATGTTTTTAAAAGATTAATGATTTTTGTGTGCTCGTGGTTTTTTGGACAGACGACACATCACACACGGATACAATTAATTCTCTGTATTTCATTGTCATCCTATGACGTGTTGAACCCAGCGGTGTCTGCCATCACAATCACCGCGGTCGCCGCCGGCATCGCGGCGCGACGACAACCTGTCCATGTACCTGTCGAGGATCCTCAGGCGATGTCGTCACCGAGTCGAGTACCCACTTACGTCATGCAGCAACGCAGCGAATTGACGGACTTCTACATCCGCGACAAAAAGGGACGGCGCGCCGAAACCAGCCCGCATCGCCACGAGTATTTCCAGATCCAGGTCAACCTCGGTGGCGATACCGTGCAGCACATCGGCAACGTCGAACGTCCGTTTCCGCGCAATACGCTGGCCTTCATCCTGCCGCATCGCGTGCACGTGATTCCGCATCCGGCAGACAGCAACTTCATGGTGATCAATTTTTCCCAGACCTTCCTGCTGCCGCATTTGCAGTGCGACCCGATGGACCTGGAGGAAGTCTCGATTCTGCTGGCGCCGGAGTTGTCGCCGTTCCGCTTTCAGGAGCATCTGGATTTCATCCTGGCCGATGAGGATTTCAGCAAAGTCTGTGGCTTGATCGAGCAGATGCGCGTGCTCGATGAGAACCGTCAGTTTGGCACCCGCGAGATGCTCAAGGGGTTGTTGCTGCAACTGCTGGGGAGCGTTTGTGCCTTGTATGCCGAGCCGCTCAAACGATTGGCCGAAGAGAATGCCGCCGAAGTCAGCCGGCGCAACGCGCTGAGCAGGATGTCCGAATACTTGCGCAAGAATATTGCCGACCCCGATCTCAATCTGATCAAGGTGGCTGCTGCGACTTACCTGTCACCAACTTACCTGACGCACTGGTTGCGCAAGGAAATCGGCAAGACTTTCACTGAGCTGGTGCTCGAACGCCGGATGCACGCGGCACGCAATTATCTGCTCAATGGGACACGACCGGTGGGGGAGGTGGCGAGGTTGTGCGGTTTTGCTGACGAGGCTTATTTCTCCCGACGCTTTCGCCAGATACATGGCCAGCCACCCGGGCAATTCAGACGTCAGCAACTCAACCCCGATACTCCGCAATCACCGTCCAGCACGTGATCGACAGCTGTGGGTGATGTGGCGGTAGATACCGAGGTCGATCCGGGTGCAGCGCATTGGCCGAAACCGGACTTGCCGGCGCGTGCCAACGGCTGCCAGAGAATGTCCATCCGCCAGGTCAAAGTCCTAGCGCGTTGAAAGATTGAGATGTGATATTTCTTTTGGGGGCTGTAAGTATTCAGTCAATCCCTGGAACCACATCACCTCCACGAAATTACCACTGATGCTCAGGTCTTCTGTACGCAAGCCTGTCAGGAATGCATCTTTACTGTTTTTTGCAGACAAGATGGCGAAACCCTTTTCTGCATCTTTAAACGTCAGGGTGAATGCTGGCTTTTCAGTCAAGCCGGCGGAGGATTTTATCTTGCCGTTTGTGATGGTGAAGTAGCGACCCACTCCACCCTCCGTTCGAATTTGAAAGACCAGCTCCTTGCCTCTAACGTACTTTGCGCAGCCAGGGCTTTTTTTGATCGCTCGCTGTAACAGCTTGGTCAAAGCCCATAACAAAAATTTAAACTTCAGCATGGTGAGCTTGCTCCGTAAGTTATTACTCGTTGAGGAACTGAATAGCATGTTTCAGAAAACGCTCAGGGCATTGGAATTGAGCGCCGTGGCCAGCATCCGGGTACAGGAATAGCTGGGCGTTCGGGATGTTCTGAGCCATGTACCAGGAGTTGACCGTTGGAACCATAACGTCATTCATGCCATTGAGAATGAACGTCGGCTGTTTGATCTCGCGCAGATGTTTGAAAGGATCGTTCGGGTCCAGCTTTGGCAAATAGTGCAT
The DNA here is from genome assembly GCF_019956375.1 of Pseudomonas sp. GL-R-19. Taxonomy (NCBI): domain Bacteria; kingdom Pseudomonadati; phylum Pseudomonadota; class Gammaproteobacteria; order Pseudomonadales; family Pseudomonadaceae; genus Pseudomonas; species Pseudomonas sp. GL-R-19. The sequence goes on from NZ_JAHBDJ010000006.1 coordinate 105,986, forward strand.
ATTCGCTTCGATCTGGGCCTGTATCACTTCAGGAGAGCTGGGTGGGTCCTGGTCGACACGCTGATGACGGCGCTCCCAGAAATCACGTCCGGCCTGCTGCGCCGCCGCGGATCGACCGAAGAACAGAAACAGAAAGTCTTCCAGGGTCGGAACGGGGCGCGGTGCAGCTTCCAGCACTCCAGGGTCTGAATCCGGATTACCGCCACGAGGTCCGGTGCCGAGCAGCATGAGCTTGCGCACGAGGTCGGGATGGCGTCGTGTCAGGTCCTGGGCTTGAAAACCACCGAGTGAGAAACCTAGAACATCGACCTTGGACAGGCCCAGCGCGCGGATCACCGCAGCCGCATCGTCGGCCATCTGTTCGATCCGGGTGCGCGGTTTTCCGGATGAGGAGGCAATCCCGCGACCGTTGTAGAGGATGACCTCGCGCCCCGCAGCCAGGCCATCCGTCATGAGTGGATCCCAATGATCCATACCGCCGCGAAAATGTTGAAGAAAGAACAGGGGAGGCTGGCCTGTCGTATTGTTGCCCCAGCGGCGATAGGCAAATTGATCACCATCAACTTCCACGAAGCGGGTAGGGGTGGTGAAATGGGTGTCGGTCATATTGAAGTCTTCCAGGTGGTGGTTGTGGCGATCTGTGCGAGCGAGCCTCGGGCTTAGGCCCGCGCCCGCATGCGCCGCGTACGGAACGTGCCCCAGCCACTTTTCATCACTGATTTCGAAAATGCCCACAGCCCACTTTCGTTGGGACGCGGATCACCGCCATTGGCGATTCGTTTGAGCTGCAGCGTGTACCAGAAGATTTCCATGACGCCCATCTGATCGATTTGCTTGATGCCTGTGATGATCGGCCGTACGCGTTGCGAACTGTCCTGCCCTTGCAGCAGGGCCGCCGGTGCCTCGGGATCAATGGCCAATAGCCGCGCGAGGCCAATGACATCGAGCGCTCCGCAACGCAGCGCAGCGTTCATGGCGGCGGCACTGCGAAAACCGCCAGTGACCATCAAAGGCACCTTGATCGAGGCGCGCACCTTTTCAGCAAACTCAAGAAAGTAAGCCTCACGCGCTACGGTGGATGCTTTCTTCGTCTCCTGGAGCCCACCGCTCATGGCTGGTGCCTCATAGGTGCCCCCCGAAATCTCAATCAGGTCGATGCCTGCTTCGGCAAGTGCATGAATCGTCGCCATCGATTCCTCTTCGGTGAAGCCGCCGCGCTGGAAATCTGCGGAGTTGAGCTTGATGCCGACGGGAAATTCGGCGCCGACCTGGCGGCGAATCTCGGCGTAAACAGCCAACACGAAACGTCGACGTTTTTCCGGGCTGCCACCCCATTCATCCGTACGCCGATTGTGGTGTGGCGAGAGGAACTGGTTGATCAGATAACCGTGCGCGCCATGGATTTGCACGCCGCTGAAGCCGGCCTCCTTGCAGATGGCCGCGCTGCGTCCAAAGCGCCGGATGATGTCTTCGATCTCGGCCGTGGTGGCTTCGCGTGGAGTCTCGAAGAGCGCGGCCATGTCCTCGCGAAAGGGCACGGCCGATGGCGCGAGGTTGCTGGCATTCAAGCCTTTGGTCGACTGCTTTCCGGGGTGATTGAGCTGCACCCAGATCGCCGCTCCCTGCTCGGTTGCCGCACGAGCCCACTGGCGTAGCACAGGCAGGTCCGCTTCATCCTCGATCACCACGTTGCCTGGTTCACCGAGCGCACGGCGGTCGATCATCACATTTCCGGTGATGAGCAAACCAATGCCCGAGGCGGACCAGCGCCGGTACAACTCGACCAGTTTCAACGTCGGGTGATTGTTGTAGGTGCCCAGCGTTTCGCTCATGGACGCCTTGGCGAGGCGATTGCGAAAAGCGCTGCCGTTCGGGAGTTGCAAGGGCTGGTTCAGCAGATTTTCTTCAGGCGAGGCGGCGGTCATGGTGAGTTCTCTATAAGGGCTGATTCAAGATTGAAGGGTGTGCAGCGGGATGGCGTTCGATACCCGCTTGTTTTTCACTGGGATGTACGACATGGCATGCTCGGTCAGCGCGGTAATCGTCAGGCTTGGATTGACCCCGAGATTGGCGCTGAGCATCGAGCCGTCGCAAACCAGCAGGTTCTGATAACCGAAGACCCGGTTCTGTACGTCCATCACGCCGCGCTCCGGCGAGTCCGCCATCGCACAGCCGCCCATGCAGTGGGCCGTGGTCGGGATGTTGAATAAAATCTCGGAGAGAAAAGTGGTAGGTATGCCACCGAGCGCCTTTGCGCCCTTTTCAGCAAAGGCATTCGCCTCTGGAATGAAGGTGGGGATGGGACCGCCTTCGCTGGCGAGCTGTTTCGCAAACGGCCAAAACCAGCGACGCCTGAGCCGCATGTCGAGAGACGCGTCCGCTGTCTGCATCACCAGCAGTAACATGGTCTGACGGGCGAAACCTGCGGGGTTGTGCACGAGCAATGCTTGCAGTGGATGTTTGAGCAGCGTCCATAGCCAGGTCAATATTCGCGTCCACCCCGGGCGCCCGCCGCATAGCAAGGTCATCATCAGGCCTATCGCATCCGAGCCTTCCGGGTAGCGCACGACTCCGATATGGGTGTGCTCATCGAGATAGATGCTGCCGCCCCCCGCCAGTCCCGGCGACATGCTCTTGTCCGCTGCCGGAAAGCGTATGCCGATAAGGGATTCGGCATTGGTGCGCACACGTTTTCCGAGGTCGTCGCTGATGCGCGGCAATGACCCGTTTTGCTTGAGCCGGAACAACAATTCCATGGTGCCCAACGACGAGGCGGCGAAGATCACGCCGCGGCAGCGAAAACTGCGGCGCTGTTTGGCGAACCAGGCGGTCGAGCATTCAGTGAAGACTTCATAGCCATCACTGCCGTCTTCTTTGCCGTTGAGCGGTCGCACGTCCACCACCTTGGTCTCGGCAAAAACCTGGGCGCCACGCTTTTCTGCGAGATAAAGGTAATTCTTGTCGAGTGTGTTCTTGGCGTTGTGCTTGCAACCCATCATGCAGCCACCGCACCCGGTACAGGTTCCGCGCGCCGGGCCTTCACCATTGAAGTAGGGATCCGGGTAGGTCTGGCCGCCTTCTTCACCTTCGGGAGCAAAGAAGGTACCAACGCGTGGAAGGTGAAACGTGTGGCCCACACCTTGCAAATCCGCCATTTTCCTGAGGCGCAGATCAGCCTCGCCCATGATCTTGCTCTCTGTCACGCCCAGCATCTTTTCCGCCGTGGCGTAGTACTGCGGCATGATCCGTTTCCAGTCCGCCAGGCCGGCCCAGGAACCCTCATTCCATACGTTATCGCGCGGTGTCAGCAAGGCGTTGGCATAGGTGATGGATCCGCCACCGACAGCGTTGCCGCTGACGATCATCACGTGACGGAACAGGCGCATGTTGTAGAAGCCGAACATCTTAAGCCCAGGTCGCCACATCCAGCGCCGCGCGTCCCAGTTGGATTCTGGAAAGTCCTCGGCCGTCCAGCGTCGGCCCATCTCCATTACGCCAACGCGGTAGCCCTTTTCTGTCAGCCGGAAGGCGGACACGCTGCCACCGAATCCGGAGCCAATCACGACGTAGTCGAAATCGAAAGATGGATTCATTGCGTGCTGCTCAGGCAAGCACTGCGATCAGGCGTGAAAGCACGGGTCATGCGGTGTCTCCTTGTTTTTGTAAGGGTGCTGCTGACACTGGTGGCAGGAGTGACTCCTGTCAGGATTACTATACCATTCGTATATTTATATCGCTATACGAACAGTATAGTATTATCAGTCTGTAGCCGTAGTCGCAGGAAGGGTCAAGTCAGAAACGGTAGGTTATCTGCGTACCTATAATGTGCGCGCTGTTGTCGTATTTTGCGTTGTAGCCGGGCTGTACGCCGGTTGTATTTGCCTGGCTGACGGAGGTGGTCGATTCCCATAGATAGCCGTAAGCCAAATCGATGGTCAGGTCGGTGTCGGGAGAGAAACCTATACCCAGCGTCACGGCTTTTCGGTCGCCCACGGGGAGTCGGACGTTTCGATCGGCGTTGCGGGCAGGTGATGGATCGTAGGCGAAGCCGCTGCGCAACAGCCATTGCGGGGAAAGCTGGTAAGAGGCCCCAACGGCCATCGACCAGGTGTCATGTAATTTAAAGTCATCTCCGAAGCTGCTGAAACCCAGTTGCTGGCCCAGCGGCGGTATACCACTATTGACCGCTTCGATCCTCTGAACGCGGCTCCATCGGGTCCAGGTTGCGCCCAGGTAGCCAGTCCAGCGGTCGTCAAAGTGATGGGTAAACGATGTGTCCAGCGACTCTGGCAACGTGATGTCTATTTTATTGCTGTATTTGCCATCGAGACCGAAAGCACTTGGCGAGTTGCTCACCTGCGTATGGCCGTTGACATGAAAATCAAGTTTTGAATGATAGGTGACGCCCCACGTGGTGGAGTCGTTCAGGTCGACCATCAGGCCGAAATTATAGCCAACGGCGTTATCGTTACCCTTGATAGTGATCTTCGTGTCGGTGCCCCCATTGAGCTGCCCTGTGGCCAAATAGGTTTGCATATTGTTTTCGATACGGTTCAATGTCAGCCCGCCTCCGACAGAGACATGATCATTGATGCGATAAGCAACAGCGGAGTTCAGGGTTTTAACTTGAACCTTGCTATAGGAGCCATGGTAGCGTCCCTGAAACGAACTTTCGTAATCGTTCACAAGACCATAGAGAGCGTACAAGCCCAGGCCGAAAGTGAAGCGTTCGTCAATCGGTATGGATAAATAGCCAAAAGGGATTGTCGTCAGGGGTACGGAATCTCCTTTGTTGGTGCCTGGCGCATCGCCATGAGCATTTTTAATATCGCTATTGACCTTGAACAAGGCGAACCCTGCGCTCACTTCCCTGCGCTTTAGCTTGCTCAGGCCGGCCGGATTTCCATAGACAGTACTCGCATCCAGGGCCGCGGACGAACGCCCGGCATAAGCAGTTCCGGCGCTGCTGACGCTTTGCTCGTTAATGGATAAACCATTGGCTGAAGATAAAGTTGCCTGCCCACAGAGAGCCAATGACAGAGTGAATATGAACAACGCTTTGCTTGACTTGAGTGTCGGGGTTGACCCTGTCTCAAGATGACGTTTCAAACGCAGTACTGAATTCAGGGAAGGGCGAGGCTCAGAAAGATATTCATGGTTCATCTGGCGGTACCTGTTGTTGTTGTTGTTGTTGTTGTTGTTGTTGTTGTTGTTGTTGTCGGGATGAATAGAAATCGTGGGCGGCCGTATACATCAACAGTCCCGGCTGGGCTGGAGTAGGAGAGTGTTAATTGGGTCTTGCAGATATGTAGTTGTTTTTTAGTTGCAGAGCCCTCTCTGGAATATCACGTGCTCAGGCGATCGCCGTATTTATATATTTGGGGGTTGCAAGTTGGGGCCAGACTGAGCCGCGTGCGGTTACAAGGATGCGGGCAGCGCGCAGGTAAGAGGTAATGGCGGCTGTCCCCCTCGACTCGCATGAAGCGAGAGAAGGGGAAAGGGAGAGGACCTGCAGTCCTAGGGCTTGTATTCGAGTACTTTGCACACTCGTGTGAAGGCTGGCCGATCCCCTTGCAACAGCTTTGCATGACCTTCGCGAAGTGCGCGAGTTGGCGTGATCTGGCGCAGGACTAACGCAATGAAGGTTTCCATGTCGCATTGTATTTTGACGTCGATGGGCTCTTCGCTCGGCCCGGAGCGTGCCAACAGGTTCCCGTCGTTGACTCGAATATGGAAGACTTCCGCCCCCACCTGGAACTCGTACAACTCCTGCAAACCGGCGCTCGCTGCCGAATCGTTCGAGCCTGTCAGGCACAGGGCTATGAGCTCCGCACGAGCACTGGACGGATCGATGCGTTCGTCGATCGGCAGGCTCAGCCCCCAGAAACCCAGCGCGATCACCGGCTTGCGTAGTTGCTCGCCCAAGTCCGTCAGCTCGTAAGCTGGCGTGGCGGAAGGTGTGTGCACGGTGACTTGTTGAATGACGCCGTTCTGCACCAGCATGGCCAGGCGTTCGGACAGTCGGTTTGTACCCATTGCAGGCAGGATCGCGAGCAGATCCTTGAAACGCTTCGGACCTAACAGGAGTTCGCGAATCAAGAGCAGCGTCCAGCGATCTCCGAGTACGTCGAGCGACCGGGCTAAGGGGCAGAGTTGACCGTAGGTTTTGTTTGTCATGGCGCATTGTACAAAATTCCGCTCAGTTGAAATACAGTGAAAAGCCACTGCTGCCTCAAGTCGAAGGCATTGGGCGTTGTTCCAGTCCCTTGGACGGCTGATCTCACGGTCGCTTTCATGTATCGCTCACTGAACAGGTTGAGTCATTCTTATTGATTTCACTATACCGTCCGCTTAGTCATTACGCTATATAAAACGTATAGCTACACTATAAACCTGTCCGTTATCGCGCAATGCGCTGGACGACCCAGCGGGTGAGAGCCGCAGGCGCGAGACGTGTAGCGAACGACAGGAATCCGGCTTGCCTGCCGACTGTCCAGTGGGTCTTGTGGATTCGTCGTTTCGACGTCGCGCAAGCCCACACGGTCGATGCGACGTCGTGCGAGGTGAGCCGGATACCCAGCGATCTGGCGCTGGGGATACGACCGTAGTCATCAGCCATTGCGGTCTTTACGAAGCTCGGCCAGATATCGCTCACGCGAATACCGAACTTTCCCCATTCGAGGTCGAGCCCTTCGGTGAATCCGCGCACGGCGAACTTGCTCGCCGAGTAGGTTGCAAGTTCGGGCTGGCCGTAGATGGCGGTGGCGGAGGCCATATTGATGACATGAGAGCAGGGCGTGCCTCGCAGGTACCGGAAGGCGCTGTGACAGCCGGTGATCATTCCCAGAACGTTCACGTCAAGCATTGCCTGGTGTCTGGTCAAGGGTACGGCTTCAAATTGCCCGGCAGCGAGAATCCCGGCGTTATTGAGCAACACGTCAAGCCGCTGGCCGCTGTGTGCCCAGAAATCCACAAGCGCTCGCTTCCATGCTTCGGGATCGCTCACGTCGAGCGCTCCGCAGACGGCATTGCCCTCTCCCAGGGTCGCGGCAACCGCGGCGACACCCTCTGAATCGATATCGTATAGCCCCACGAACCAACCGCGCCGCGCAAACAACTCAGCGCAGGCGCGACCGATTCCCGAAGCCGCGCCTGTGACGAAGATCGCTGGTCTCCATTCAGGAAGAAGGGATTGAGTCGGGTTTCTGGCTGTTTGATTGCTCTGTACCACAGTGATGTGCGGTTTCATTTCAGAGGTTCCCTTCAGGAGCTGAGCATTCAGGTTTTGTGTGCAGGTCAGTGCATATTGCGAGAGTAATATAACGGTGTTATGTTTTGCAATAACAGTGTTATCCAGCTCTCCGACTGATCCGATGACTGGTCAGGAGGTGGAAATACTGATGGGAGCGCTTGCTCTCTACGTTTGTCACCGGAGGATCCAAGAGATGACGAAGATGCATGCACCGCCCGAGTACCTTGATATGGAGTCCCGTGGCTCTGTGTTGATTGCGCGGCTGGATGGAGGTCCACACGGGCTGATGGGGTTGGACATGGCCAATGAGCTTGCGGCGCTACTGGACAAGCTGGAGTCCGATACCGCGGTAAAAGCAGTTGTGCTCACCGGAACTCATCCTGAGCGTTTCATCGGTCATGCAGACGTTCGTTGGCTGCAGGAAGGTGGAAAGAGTATCCCGTCGGTCGGGCGCGGTATGGCCTCGGCGATCGCTCGAACCGCCAAGGCCGTTCGCGGTATTGCGCCATTGGCGGCAGCGGCGTCCCTGACACCGCTGGATGGCGGGATGCAACTCGACAAGCTGCACGACACTTTTTTACGGATGAACCGCAGTGGCGTCATTTTCGTCGCCGCGCTGAATGGATCTGCGCTGGGACTGGGCAGCGAGCTCGCGCTAGCGTGTGACGTGCGCCTGATGGCGGATGGCGATTTCTTCATCGGGCAGCCCGAGGTGCTGCTTGGAATCCTTCCTGGTGGCGGAGGCACTCAGCGATTACCACGACTGGTCGGCGCCCATCGCGCGCTGATGCTGATGCTTGAAGGTCGGCCGGTGTCGCCACAGAAGGCGCTCGAAATAGGCTACATCGACGAAGTGGTTGCTCCGGATGCGCTGCTTGATCGCGCCATCGAGTTGGCCGGGTATCTGGGTTCCCGACCCAAAGGGGCGATTGAGGCCGTCAAGCGAGCCGTGTACTTCGGCGGGTCAGCCACCCTCGACGAGGGGCTGCATAGGGAGCGTACCGAATTCATCAGGATCTCGCCGACCGAGACGGCGCAATCGCTGATGGTCGAATACCTTGAGCGCACCGATCGGGACGGCAACGCGCCGTTCTACAACCCGGCCATTTTCGAGCAAACCCTTGAGCAAGGCTCTTTGCCCCTGCAAAACGGGGGAGGGAGGAAATGAATCAAATGTCACCGCTTACCTATCAGTTCACTCGCCAGGACGTTCAATTTGACTCGGGTGAAACCTACTGTTCGGCCTGGCTCTACCTGCCGGTTGGCGTGGAGAAACCGCCGATCGTAGTGCTCGGACACGGACTGGGTGCGGTTCGCGAGATGCGCCTCGATGCCTTTTGCGAACGATTCGCCGCTGCGGGAATCGCTACATTGGCCTTCACCTACCGTTATTTCGGAGACAGCGGTGGTCGGCCCAGGCAGTTGATGTCTGTGAAGCGGCAACTGGCTGACTGGGATGCCGCGTTGGACTTCGTCAAAGGCTGCGCGGAGGTCGATGGGCGCCGGGCTGCCGTATGGGGAAGCTCGTTTGGGGGAGGGCATGCGATTACCGTGGCCAGCCGGCATCCCGAGTTACTGGCCGCCATCAGTCAGTGCCCTTTCACCGATGGCCTGGCTTCAACTGCCGCACTGGGTGTGAAGGGATCGCTGCAGGTAATGCCGGTGCTCCTGCGTGATTTTGCAGCCAGGCTACTGGGTCGCCCGCCCGTGATGGTGCCAATCGCTGCCGCTCCCGGTCAGCCAGCCTTGATGAATGCGCATGACGCGCTGCCGGGTTATCTGGCCTTGGTGCCGAAGGGCATGGTGTTCGTCAATCACGTCGCCGCACGGGTGCTCCCGGAAATCATGGTTTATCGGCCCGGACGCTCGGCCTCCAAGGTGAAGCTCCCCATCCTGTTTTGCGTCAGCACCACTGACACCGTCACGCCACCGGAACAGACGATCGCCTTGGTGCGCAAGGCGCCGCATGGAGAAACCAGACTCTACGCGGCGGGGCATTTCGAGTTCTACATGGGCGACGCGTTCGAAGAGCTGGTGACGGATCAGACCCAATTTCTGACGAAGCATCTACTCGGCTCTTCAGCCAACTGATTCAAGCGTTTTCGTCACTTTTCAGAGAGAACAACAATAATGTGTTTTTCCAAACTTTCAGATTTGCGCGCGACGACAGAGCCTGATGGTCTGTGCATCGCTGACGACAGCAGCAACCTGACTAACCGGCAGTTCCATTCCAGAGTCCTCGCGGCAGCGGGAGTATTCGCGGACAGGGGAGTGGGCGTTGGGGACGTCGTTGCAATCATGTTGCCCAACCAGGTGGAGTTTGTGGTGGCGATGTTCGCCGCCTGGCGTCTGGGGGCTGCGGTCACGCCTATGAATCCGGGGCTCACCAATAAGGAAGCTGCTCATCAATTGGTTGATTCGGGGGCGAAGCTGCTCGTCAATATCAGTGGCGAAACTGTGATCCCAAGTGTGCAATCTCTGCCAGTGGCCGATCTGGAAGCAGGGGCACCCTATACCGGTATGCCGATTGCAGAGCTTGCCGCACTCGCTCTGTTGATCTACACCAGTGGCACTACCGGCCTGCCGAAGGGCGTGATGCTCGATCACGCCAATATCGAAGCCATGTCACAAATGGGCCGACATTCGCTCAAGGTTACAGCAGCAGACCATTGCTTATTGATACTGCCACTCTTTCACGTAAACGGCATTGTGGTGAGTACCCTTATCCCGCTATCAAGCGGTGGTCGGGTTTCGATTCGCAAGCGTTTCAATGTCGACACGTTTTTTGAGGATGTCGAGTGGCTTCGACCCACCTACTTCTCTGCAGTGCCAACCATCTACGCAATGCTCAGCGCGTTACCTCGCGAGGTAAAACCTTATACCTCCAGTCTTCGGTATGGCATCTGCGGCGCGGCGCCTGCATCGGCGCAACTACTGGAAAAATTTGAAGCTCGCTTCGGTTTTCCGCTGCTTGAGGGATATGGCCTGTCCGAAGGCACGTGCGCTTCGACCATCAACCCCTTCGACGGCCTGCGCAAGGTCGGTACGGTCGGGCTGCCCTTCATCGGGCAACGCATTGCAATCGCCGACCCGAGCGGTGTGCATTTGCCGCAGGGCGCCACTGGCGAGGTGCTGGTTCAAGGCCCTAACGTCATGCGCGGTTACCTTGGGAAACCCGAGGAAACGGCGAAGACCATCGTCGATGGCTGGCTGCACACCGGCGACATTGGCAGGATCGACGAAGACGGTTATCTGGCCATTGTCGGGCGCCTTAAAGAGATGATCATTCGCGGCGGCGAGAACATCTATCCGAAGGAGATCGAGGATGTGTTGTTCGAGTTTCCGGGGGTGCTTGAAGCCGCAGTGATTGGTACCCCTCACGAGACCTTCGGCGAAATAGTGGTTGCCTACGTCGCGTTTCGTACGGGAATCGCCGGTACCCAGGAGGGCTTGAATGAGCACTGCACTGACCGGCTGACGCGTTATAAAAGACCTTCCACGATCAACATCATCGATAGCCTGCCAAAGAATGCCGTGGGCAAGGTCGACAAGCTGAAGCTGCGCAAGATGTGGACCGAATGTGTCGATTGACAGGTCGTTACCTGATGGACTTTAGGCGAAAAGCAACCGGCACGTAGAAGGGGACACATCATGAAAAACGCAGACTTCGACTGGCTGGTGATCGGATCAGGATTTGGCGGCAGTGTCTCGGCGCTGCGCCTCGTGGAGAAAGGCTATCGCGTCGGGGTACTCGAGCGCGGCCGTCGCTATCGCGACGAAGACCTTCCCAAGTCGGCCTGGCAGTTCAACAAGTATCTGTGGGCACCCGCATTGGGTTTGAAGGGCATCATGCGCATGTCGCTGTTTCGTCATGTCTTTTTTCCCAGCCAGTCGGGTGTCGGTGGCGGCAGCACCGTGTATGGCGGTGTGTTGTACCGCGCCAAGCCAGCGTTCTTCGACAACGTGCAGTGGCGCGAGCTCGGTCACTGGGACAGGCTATTGCAGCCTCACTACGATACGGCCGAGCGCATGCTTGGGGTAAAGACGGTGCCATTCGACTCGACGAACCAGCAACTGGCCCGGGAGATGGCGCAACACTTCGCAACCGAAGACACATTCACTCGAGCACCCACCGGAGTGTTCTTTGGCGAACCGGGAAAAACCGTCAAGGACCCCTATTTCGGTGGGGAAGGGCCTGACCGTACCGGGTGTATACGTTGCGGCGCCTGTATGGTGGGATGCCGCGTCGGTGCCGTGAACTCGCTGGTGAAAAACTACCTGTGGTTCGCAGAGAAACGCGGCGTGCAGATATTGGCAGAGCGCGAGGTCGTTGATGTGAGCCCGCTCGGGGCCGCCGACGGCAGTGAAGGCTATCGTGTGACCGCCCAGCGTCCCGGTGCCTGGTTCTTCCGTGATCGTCAGACGTATACCGCTCGTGGAGTGATCTTCGCTGGCGGGGCTCTCGGTACCAACGAATTATTGGCCAACTGCAAGCACGGCGGTTCGTTGCCCCGGGTCAGCGATCGCCTTGGTGAACTGGTGCGCACCAACAGCGAATCGGTTCTGAACGTGCGCCTGCCCGAGGACCGCAAAACCTGGAACGATGTCACCGCCAGCAGCAGTGTGCACGTCGATCAGGATACCCACATCGAGTTTCTCACCTATGGTCGCAACGCGGACTTCCTGAGCTTGCTTTGCACGCTGTTGGTCGGTAAGGGTAACCGCGTGACGCGGCCGTTGAAGTGGCTGGGGAATATCGTGTTGCACCCGGTGCGATGGCTCAAGTCAATGTGGCCAAGGGGCTGGAGCCGACACATGGTGATGCTGCTGGTGATGCAGACATTGGACAATGCGATTGCACTGCGTCCCAGGAAGCGTTGGCTGGGCCGTGGCTATCGCCTCGTCACTGAGCAGAACCGCAAAAAGCCAAATCCGACGTACATCGAGATGGGTAATCAGGCCGCTCAGTGGCTGGCCAGGCACACCGGCGGTATTGCCCAGAGCAACGTACTGGAAGCGCTGGGCAACATTCCGACAACAGCCCATGTGCTGGGAGGCGCCGTGATCGGCGCCGATGCCCAACGCGGCGTGATTGATCAGAACCTGCACGTTTTCGGTTACCACAACATGTTGGTGTGTGACGGCGCTGCGATGCCTGCAAATCCTGGGGTTAATCCTGCACTGACCATCACGGCACTTGCCGAGTACGCCATGGCGCAGATTCCACAGGCTCCTGTGTACTTGAACTGAAATACTGTTCGCACCGCGTGACTGCATGGTTGCGCGGTTTTTTCAAGGCTCTGGCGCAGTTGCCTGCCCGGCAATCACGCCAGCAGTGGAAGATTCGACTTTTTCGCGCTTTGCTCCCAAGCCGACGACAATGTTGTTACACGTCGCTACCAGGATCTGCGCAGCAGGATTTTCCACGCCTGAGAAGTGGCCGGCGAGTTCGAGCATGATGAATCCATGCGCGGCACTCCACAGCTGTGGCGCGATGAGAGCGGGATCGATTTTGCGAACGCATTTGGCATCGACCAGGCGAGCGCAAGCGTTGATCAGAATCGCGTATGTCGCTTTGAAGGCTTCCGATTGCCCATTTGCAATCGAGGTCATGGTACCTCGTGAGGGGCTATATCTGCCGTCAATCGAAAGACCGAACATCAAGTCGTACAGATGGGGATTGCTTCGTGCAAGGTCTCGGCAAGCCAGGAGCATCGCGCATAAGTCGGCTATGGGATCCTCCGTGATGGGCACACGCTTGAAGACTGCAGCCAACCGCTTGAATCCCTCGTCAGCGACGGCTTGTAGAAGTTCCGGCACTCCGCCGAAGTGTGTGTAAACCCCCATGGTCGACAGGCCGGCTTCGCTCGCGACCGAACGGGCCTTGACTTCGGACGGGCCGCTGGAGGCGAGCACACGGATGGTTGCCTCGACGAGGCGGGTGGGGGCATTAGGGAGTGAGTTATCAGTGGTCATGTTGCAATACTGCCATAACGGCGTTATGTTTATCAAATAACATCGTTATTGATCTGTAACCGCTCGATCATGAGGATTCAGGCAATGCGCACTTTGAATAAAGCAGGTGTCTTCGGACTCACCCTGGCAGCAGCAGTCATGTCATCGGCGCTGTGGGCAGACGACAGTTCGCCGGTTGGCCTGTGGCAAAACATCGACGATGTCAGTGGCAAGCCGAGGGCGTTGATTCGCATCACCGAATCCGATGGCACGCTGAAGGGCATTATCGAAAAAGCGTTTCCCACTCTCAAGGAAAATCAGAATCCGAGGTGCGAGAAATGTGAAGGCGTGAACAAGAATGTGCCGATTGTAGGCCTGACCATTCTGACCGGTTTGCGAAAGGATGGCGAAGAGTACACCGGTGGCCAAATCCTCGATCCGGATAACGGCAAGGTCTATAGCAGTAAAGTCCACCTGACCGACAATGGCAAAAAGCTCAGCGTACGCGGCTACATTGGCGTGCCGGTATTAGGGCGCTCACAAACCTGGGTACGCCAGGAATAAGGAAGCACGATGAAAGCATTCATTATCGATCGCTACGGAAAAAAGGCTGCGTTACGGGCGACCGAAATACCAGAACCTGAATTGGGCAAGGATGATGTTTTAGTCCAGATCCATGCGGCGGGTGTAAACCCTCTGGATTTAAAAATCAGAGACGGTGAGTTCAAAATGATTTTGCCTTATCGCATGCCGCTTGTTCTGGGTAATGATTTGGCTGGGGTCGTCGTACGGGTCGGCTCAGGCGTGCAGCAATTCAAGGCGGGTGATGAGGTCTATGCACGGCCCGATGACAATCGAATCGGTGCGTTCGCCGAATTCATTGCGATCGATCAACGTTCGCTGGCGCTCAAGCCGAAAGGTCTCACCATGGAGGAAGCAGCTTCGATCCCTCTGGTTGGCTTGACCGCGTGGCAGGCACTGGTCGAAAAAGCGAACTTGAAGAAAGGCCAAAAGGTACTTATCCACGCGGGCTCCGGTGGCGTGGGAACACTGGCCATTCAGCTGGCCAAACACCTGGGGGCGACCGTTGCGACGACCACCAGCACGGCGAATGTCGAATGGGTGAAGCGTCTCGGTGCGGATATCGTGATCGATTACCGCAAAGACGATTTCGAAAAGGTCCTGCACGACTACGATGTGGTCTTGAACAGCCTCGGCACAGAGACTCTCGAGAAGTCGTTACGCATCCTGAAGCCGGGTGGAAAGCTCATCTCAATCTCTGGACCGCCGGATGTAGACTTTGCGAAAAGCGCTGGATTGTCCGGGTTCCTGAAACTGGTCATGCGTCTGTTGAGTTATGGGATCAGGAAAAAGGCCAGGCGTCGTGGTGTCAGCTATTCATTTCTTTATATGAGAGCCAGCGGTGAGCAATTGCACAAGATTACCGCGCTCATCGATTCCCGGGTCCTACGCCCGGTGGTGGACCGGGTTTTTCCTTTCGAATCGACCCCGGAGGCCTTGGCTTATGTTGAAACCGGCCGGGCAAAAGGCAAGGTCATCGTCAAGGTAAAGTAACGAGATGACGTCCATGTTCGAAAACTTCGAAACGCACCGAATTACCGTAGGTGATGTAGAAATTGCCTGTGTTGCAGCGGGCATAGGCGAACCCATACTGATGCTCCACGGTTTTCCGCAGACCATGGCGCTCTGGGCCCGTATCGCACCTGGGCTGGTCGCGCGTGGCTATCGGGTTGTCTGTGCTGATTTGCGTGGGTATGGCGCATCGTCCAAGCCGCCGGCTCAACGGGATCTGTCGAACTACGGATTTCGCGCCATGGCTGCCGATCAGGTCGAACTGATGCGTGTGCTCGGGCATGAACGGTTCCATCTTGTCGGACACGACCGTGGTGCGCGCACTGCATACCGGATGACGCTGGATTATCCAGACAAGGTGGCGAGCGTCACGCTAATGGACATCGTCCCTACGGCTGTGATGCTGACAGATCTGCGCAAGGACGTAGCCCGCAGTTACTGGCACTGGTTTTTCCTGTCTCAGCCCGCACCCTTCCCGGAGCGCATGATTGAGGCAGATCCCGATTTCTTTTTCGAGAGCTGCCTGTTCGGCTGGGGCGCCGCAGGGCTGAAAGATTTCGATGCTGACCAACTGGCGGCGTATCGGAAAGCCTGGCGTGATCCGGCGACGATCGCCGGGTTTTGCAACGACTATCGCGCCACGCTCACTGTGGATCTGGAGGACGATTTGTCCGACTCCGGACGCCGCATCACCGCGCCCGCGCTGATCCTCTATGGTGCCTCGGGTGCGATGGCCAGGCACTATGATTTACCCGCCTCCTGGGTGAGTCGCTGCACAGTGATGGAGGCCTCTGCGATAGTGGGCGGGCATTTTTTTGCTGATGCCCGGCCAGACGAGGTCGTTGAACGAGTCGCCGCATTTTTGGCAAGCCATCCCTTGCAGTCTGGCTGAATACCTTCCGTGCATCGATGTCGATGCCTGCCGTGCCCTGTTGATAGCGGATAACGCTCAGTGACGCTGGCTGCGAATGGCTCCCCACCATGGGTATCTACACATCTTCCCGAGTTTGATGGTGTACATATCCATTTCTGCGGTAACGGCCGCTTAGGGTTCCGCCCTGACGGCGGGTCACTTGGAAAAGCCCCAAGTAACCAAGGGCTCTTGCCCCGCCATTCGGTGCCTCGCTTAGGCTCGGCATACCCTCACTCCGGCATTGCTCCGGGGGCCCGCCGCCATCGGCCATCCATGGCCCAGAGTGTGTAAAAACCGGCTCAAGCAGCGTCGGCGCGCAGCGCAGACGATGCTTTGGCCGGCTAATCACAGCTAAAGCGTTCCACGTAGCCCCAGCCGGTTCTCAGGGTCGCTACCAACACGTCACAGCGCCTCAATCGGGGCAAAACAAGGGCCTTTTCAGGCCGCCAGCGCTTTCATCAGATTCTGCGCACCGAGGATTTTCATCACTCGCTTCAAGTTGTAGGCGAGCACATTCAGGCTCATTTCGGTGCTCACCCCGGCAAGCCGCCGGGTCAAAAAGTGTGTCGCTCCCATCCATTGCTTGAGCGTCCCGAAGGGATGTTCGACGGTCCGCTTGCGGATGCTCATCATCTGCGGCGCATTGTCCAGACGGACCTGCATTTCCTCCAGCACGGCTTCATGTTCCCAGCGACGAACCTTTCGCTCCCTGGCCGGTGTGCATTGCGCCTTTATCGAGCAGGACCGGCAGTTGGAGCTCCAGTAACTGTTCAGCGTCTTGCCATTATCGACGCAAGCGTTGCGCCAGGTCAGCACTTCCTTGGCGGGGCAGACGTACACGTCTTTGTCTGCCTCGTAGATGAAAGCATCGTTGTTGAAGCGGCCATCAAATTTGGCCCGGGAGCTCAGCGTCTTCGGCACATAAGCGGTAATTCCTGTCTCATGGCAGGCAAGGATCTCCCCGCTTTTGTAATACCCGCGGTCAGCCATCACCGACAACGATTCGAGCTTCATCGCCTCATGGGCCTGCTTGGCCATCGAGCTGAGCTGATCACGGTCGTGACCCACATTGGTCACTTCGTGCGCGACAATCAGATGATGCTTGGTATCGACCGCGGTCTGTACGTTGTAACCCACGATTCCTTTGCCGCTCGTCATCATCGAACGGGCGTCCGGGTCGGTCAGTGAAACCTGCTTGTCAGGCGATTCCTCAAGCTGAATTTCAATCGCCTGAAGCGCTTTCATTTGCTCCTTTAGTTTGGCGATTTTCTCTTCAAGGCCGCCGCTTTTGGGACCCGAGGGCATGGGCTCCTCCCGATCAGTCGCATCCAGCGCCTTTAGATAACGGCCAATGCTCGATTCGATTTCTTCCATCCGCCGCTTCAGCTTGGCGCTGGTGAAATTGCGGTCGCGGTGGTTCACCGCCTTGAATTTGCTGCCGTCGATAGCAACCAGGTTTTCCGCGAAAAGCCCCAACTGTTGGCACAGCACAACAAACTGGCGGCAGACGCCTCGAATGGCTTTGCTGTTGTCTTTGCGGAAGTTGGCGATGGTCTTGAAGTCTGGCATCAAGCGACCGGTCAGCCACATCAGTTCGACGTTGCGCTGCGCCTCGCGTTCAAGGCGTCGGCTCGACTGGATGCGGTTTAGATAGCCGTAGATGTAGATCTTCAGCAGGACTGCCGGATGGTAAGCCGGTCGGCCAGTTTCAGCAGGGACAGCGCTTTCGAATCCCAAGGTGATCAGGTCAAGTTCATCAACAAAGACATCGACAACACGCACCGGATTGGTGTCGCTGACGTAATCGTCCAGGCTCTCGGGGAGCAGGGTCCTTTGACCTCGGTGTTCGCCTTGAATGAAGCGTTTCATGGGCAGCCCTTGCGATGAAATCCTGGGAAATCATAGCAAGGGTTGACTTGGATGTTTTGACACACTCTGGGCCGGGGGCGGCTACCGCGGCATCCCTGCCGCGGTGCCCCCTGCGCAATACCTGCGTTCGGCCTCTGGGAAAGGGGCAACAGATCAAAATCAAAAGCCAAAGCAACGGCAGATCAACAGCATCGCGAGCAGGCTCGCACACAGTCGGAGTGGGTACATCCGGGGAAAATTGGTCGGCTGACAGGCCACCATCGCAGCGATGCGGCGACCCGACAAGCCAGCCACAAAAAATCAGCGCCCATCCGCTCTGCCTTTCACCACTCAACAGGCCGAGCGTTAGCTCGCCTGCAGCTGTTGATCTTGATGCACCGCCCCCTCGTGAGGCCGAGTGGAGGTTCTGCGTAGTGGGCAACCCGGCATGGATGCCGGGTTAGCCGCGTACGGCCATGGATGGCCGATCGCGGCGGGCCCACGGAGCAGGACCGGAGCGAGGGCATGCCGAGCCTGGGCGAGGCACCGAACGAAAGGGGCAAGAGCCCTTGGTTACTTGGGGCTTTTCCAAGTGACTCGCTGTAAAAGCGAAACCGCTAGCGGCCGTTACCGCAGAAATGGATATGTACTCCCAACACCACGCCCCGGCAGTGAATCTCTGTAGCTCACAAGATATGTAGATACCTATGCACCATGGGCACGCAGCCTTTTCTCTGGATTGCCGCTGAGGCAACGACCTACGTGGACTGCGACGGCGACAGTGTCGCGAGAATTTTTTCGCGGCAGACCTCCAGAATCTCATCCGCCAGTGGGGAATCATCCGGGCAAGCCCGCGACAACACGACTGCGCCGATCGCATGGGCAAGCATGTCGATCATCCGTGCTCGCACTGTGTGCGGATCCACGTCGCCCGGCGAGTCATCAGGCTCAAGGGCTGCCAGCATGCTTTCGACCCCGTCGGCAAACGTTGCCTTGATCTCCCCTGATTGACGCGCAGCGTCGCCGCAGAGGGCGGCCATCGTGCAGCCAGCGTTGCGGCCATCACGGTGAGCCCGTGACAGGTAAATATTGACGAACTCGGTGACGTCTAGGTCCGCGGTATTGACCAGGCTCTGCGAAAGCCCGTTCGCCGCTGCTTCAGCCATCAAATCGGCTTTGGAGCGAAAGTGCTTGTAGAACCCGCCATGGGTGAACCCGGCAGCGGCCATCAGTTCCGCCACCCCCACACCGTCATAGCCGCGTTCACGAAACAGGGCGGAGGCCGTCTCGACGATGTGCGCCCGATTCGCCTGTGCCTGCGCTTTGGTGACTCTCATACCCACATGCCTCTTTGAATCTGCTGACTGTCAGGCGGTCAATATACATTGATGTCAATCATCATCAAAGTCATTGACGATTAAGATTATGGTCATCATCATAACGGCTCGCCAACTTTGGAAGGGCTCAGGCCATGAGCGCCGCCCACCTGAAAGCGCCGATCGCATGGCGATGCACACTCGCAACAACGACCATCAGTCAACGTGGGAGAAACAAGGCATGACCGAAAAAACTTTATTTGAGCCCTACACCCTCGGCTCCCTGACGCTCTCCAACCGGGTGGTCCTGGCGCCGCTGACGCGCAACCGCGCCGGTGCGGGCTTCGTTCCAAGCGAGTTCGCTGCAACGTATTACAGCCAGCGGGCGTCGGCCGGCCTGCAGATTTCCGAGGCCACACAGATTTCGCAGCAAGGGCAGGGCTACCAGGATACGCCCGGCATCTACTCGCAAGCGCAGATCGACGCGTGGCGTGAGGTCACCAATGCCGTCCATGGGAAGAACGGGAAAATTTTCCTGCAGTTGTGGCACGTCGGACGAGTTTCGCATGTTGATCTGCAGGAGAACGGCGCCGCTCCGGTGGCGCCCTCGGCCATTCGGGCCGCAACCAAGACATTCGTCAACAACAGCTTTGTCGACGTTTCCGAGCCTCGGGCGCTGGCGCTCGACGAACTGCCCGGGATCGTCAACGACTTCCGCCAGGCTGCGGCAAACGCTATTGCCGCAGGCTTCGATGGCGTCGAGATCCATGGCGCCAATGGCTATCTGCTGGACCAGTTCGTCAAGGACGGTGCCAACGTACGCACCGATGCCTATGGCGGGTCGATCGAAAATCGCGCGCGGTTGCTGCTGGAGGTGACGGCAGCAGTGGTGGCTGAGATCGGCGCCGAGCGCACCGGCATTCGTATCTCGCCGGTTTCGCCCACCAATGGTGTCTCGAGCAGCGATCCACAGGGGCAGTTCGACTACATCGTCGATCAGCTCGACGCCTTGGGCATCGTCTATCTCCATGTCGTCGAGGGTGCGACCGGCGGGCCGCGCGAGGTCGCACCGTTCGACTTCGATTCCCTGCGCCGGCGATTCAGGAACACCTACATCGCCAACAACGGTTATGACCTGGATCTCGCTACCTCCCGGCTCACCGAAGGCAAGGCAGACCTCTTCGCGTTCGGGCGCCCATTCATTGCCAACCCCGATCTGGTGGAACGTCTGAAAACCGCAGCGCCGTTGGCGCCCTTCGATCCGGCCACGCTTTTCGGCGGTGGTGCTGCGGGATACATCGACTATCCGGCCCTCGCTGATGCCAGCGCCCTGTAACACTGGCGCGGTGTCGATTTGAACGTTGCATGCCCGACATGGGTTCACCTGATCAAGAGAGCAACTATATGACTACCCATCCCGCAGTCCTGATTACTGGCGCTTCCTCCGGCATCGGCGCCACCTATGCCGAGCGCTTCGCACGTCGCGGCCACGACCTGGTGCTGGTTGCCCGCGACAAAGCCAGGCTGGAGACACTGGCGGCTCGCCTGCGCGAGGAACACAGCGTCGCAGTCGATATCCTTAAGGCCGATCTCACCCAGTCCGGCGACCTGGCCGTCGTCGAGACGCGCCTGCGCGATGATTCGCGCATCGGCATCCTCATTAACAACGCCGGGGCAGCCCAGTCCGGCAGTTTCATCGAGCAGACGACCGACGATATCGCTCGACTCGTCGCGCTCAACACAACCTCGTTGGTGCGACTCGCCAGCGCAATCGCCCCTCGGCTTGCGCAGGCCGGTGAAGGCGCGATCGTCAATATCGGTTCAGTGGTTGGCTTGGCGCCGGAATTCGGCATGTCAGTCTATGGCGCCACCAAGGCCTTTGTGCTGTTTCTATCCCAGGGACTGAGTCTGGAACTCGCGCCCAAAGGCGTCTATATCCAGGCCGTGCTTCCTGCCGGTACTCGCACGGAGATTTGGGGGCGTGCGGGCATCGACATCAACGCGCTGCCGGAACTGATGGAGGTGGGTGAGCTGGTGGATGCCGCGCTGGTGGGCTTCGATCGGCGTGAGCTGGTGACCATCCCGCCACTGCATGACGCCAGTCGCTGGACCGCCCTGGACGCCGCGCGACAAGCGCTCATTTCGGACATTAGACAAGCGCATGTAGCAGAGCGGTATCGCACGGAGTAAACAATGACCCATTCCGACAATTACCTTGGATCGGGTACGTCCTACGTAACTGCCGTAAACCGCTCGATCAATGTCGCTGGGACTGTGTTTGCCTACCGTGATCTGGGGCCTCGCAGCGGGGTGCCGCTGATTCTTCTCAACCATTGGGGCGCGGTATTGGACAACTTCGATCCGCGGATCATCGATGGTCTTGCCAGTCAGCATCGCGTCATCGCCACTGACTACCGAGGCATCGGCGCATCGGGAGGAACCGCGCCCCTGACCATTGATGAAATGGCGCGGGATGCAATAGCCCTGATCCACGGGCTTGGCCTGGAGAAGGTTGATCTGATCGGTTTTTCCCTTGGCGGATTCGTGGCACAGGACATCGTGCTCAAAGCCCCCGGCCTGGTACGCAAGCTCATTTTGGCGGGTACAGGGCCGGCGGGCGGCAAAGACATTGACAGGGTAGGGGCGGCATCCTGGCCATTGATGATCAAGGGGTTACTGACGCTGCGGGATCCGAAGTTCTACCTGTTCTTCACAGGCTCGGCCAATGGTCGCCAAGCCGCGAAGGCCTTCTTGAAGCGACTGAAGGAGCGCAAAACGGATCGGGACAAGGGACCCACACCAAATGCCTTCTCGCGGCAGTTGAAGGCGATCAAGGCGTGGGGGCTGCAGGCACCTCAGGATCTGGGCAGTATCCGGATCCCGGTACTGATCGCCAATGGTGATAACGACATCATGGTGCCGACAGTGAACTCTACTGATATGGCCCGCCGCATCCCGAACGCGCAATTGATCATTTACGAAGATGCCGGACATGGTGCGATTTTCCAGAATCACGCCAATTTCGTGGCGAAGGCGCTGGCTTTTCTCGATCCCGAACAGCCTGACAAAACGTTACCTGACCCGCACTAGTTTTTCGGTTACGCGAGGCTATCCGGATCCCCAAAAAACATCTGAATCCGCGAGCGCAGCCAGCGCTCCCCCGGATCGTTATCCTGCGACCCGCGCCAGGCCATATGCAGTTCAAAGCTGCGCACCGGCAATGGCGGATCTTCGGCACGCACACCGCCCGCGGCAGTCAGTGCATCGGCCGTGTAGTCCGGCACGGTAGCCACGATGTCGGTGCCCGCGAGCAGGGTGCTCAACCCGTTGAACTGCGGCACGGCGAGCACCACATGACGTTTGCGCCCGAGTTTTTCCAGTTCTTCATCGATAAAACCGCTGAGGTCGCCGGCGAACGACACCAGTGCATGGGGGCGAGCGCAGTAATCATCCAGGCTCAACGGCCCCGGCACGGTGTCGGCGCGCAACAGCTTGGGCTGGCTGCGGCGCAACACTTTGCGCTTGGCGTTGGCCGGCAGATCGGTGGTGTAACTGACACCGATGGAAATTTCCCCGGACGCCAGCATTCCCGGCATCAGGATGTAGTTGACCCTGCGCACCACCAGCACAATCCCCGGCGATTCGGCACGCAGGCGCTTGAGCAGCATGGGCAGTAAGGCGAACTCGACATCGTCCGAAAGGCCGATGCGGAACACGGCGGTACTTGTGGCAGGATCGAACTCGGCCGCACGGCTGACGGCGGTGGAAATCGAATCCAGTGCCGGCGACAGCAGGGCGAAAATCTCGATCGCCCGGGCGGACGGCTCCATGCTGCGACCGGTACGCACAAACAAAGGATCATCGAACAAGCCGCGCAGGCGCGAGAGTGCCGCACTGATGGCCGGCTGGCCGAGGAACAGTTTTTCCGCAGCACGGGTCACGCTGCGTTCGTGCATCAATGTTTCGAAAACGATCAACAGGTTCAGGTCGACACGACGTAGGTCATTACGATTCATCTGGAGTCCTGGCAGAGTCAGCAAACTTGACGTGAGCAGCCATATGAGAACAATGGCCAGCAGGAATATTACGGGGAAAGGCTGGTACTCTGCACCGGGTAATTCAGATTTCCTACAAAGGCGGCTCCAGTTTCCTACGATATTGCCGCCGCCGCGGAATCAATGACAGGCATGTCGACTATTAATAGCCACAGATAGTGTTGGGTTGAAAGCCCAGCTAGAGTTCAAGGCATTAGAGGTTCAATTGGCGAGGTTTGCGATGTCCCGCACGATCCGTTTTCACAAGTTTGGTCCAGCCGAGGTGCTCAAATGCGAAGAGCATGCGGCGGCTCTGCCTGCACCGGGCGAAGTGCAGGTGCGCGTCGAAGCGATCGGCATCAGTTGGTATGACATTCTTTGGCGCCAGAACCTGGCCTCGTCCCACGCTCGTCTGCCTTCAGGCCTTGGTCATGAAATGGCCGGTATCGTCACGGCCGTCGGCGATGGCGTTGAAGACCTGGCCGTCGGTGACAAGGTTGCCAGTTTCCCGGCTGAAAGCCCGAACGATTACCCGGTCTACGGCGAGCAGATCGTTCTGCCGCGATCGGCACTGACCCGCTACCCGGATGTGCTCAGCCCGATTGAAGCCAGCGTGCACTACACGCCGTTGTTGATTGCCTATTTCGCCTATGCGGATCTGGCACGGGTCAAACCCGGGCAGTTTGCCCTGGTGACCGACGCCAGTCATTGCGCCGGACCTTCGTTCGTACAACTGGGCAAGGCCTTGGGTGTTCGAGTGATCGCCGCGACCAAGTCAGCAGACGAGCGTGAGTATCTGCTGTCACTGGGTGCCGAGAAAGTCATCGTCACCGAGGAAGAAGATCTTCTGGTACGAATCAACAAGATCACCGATAACCGCGGCGTGGATGTGGTATTCGATGGTTTGGGCGGTCCGCAGATGTCGTTGCTTGGCGATGTGTTGGCGCCTCGCGGCAGCCTGGTGCTGTACGGCCTGCAAGGCGGCAACCAGACGCCTTTCCCGGCTTGCGCAGCGTTCCAGAAAAACATTCAGTTCTTCGTACACTGCATCGGCAACTTCACTGGCAAGCCGGAACTGGGCATCACCCAGGACCAGGTCGCACTGCAACGTGCCTTGCGCGACATCAATCAGATGACTGCCGACCGCGTTCTGCTGCCGCTCAAGACTCGGGTCTTCCCGTTTGCCGAGTTTGTCGAAGCGCACCGCTACATGGACGAATGCCCGTGTCGCGAAAGGGTCGCGCTGCAGGTCGAACCGGCATAACAATCGCCGCAATAGCCCACCCAAGAGTCCGTGCCCACGCGGACTCTTTCGTTTCAGTCCCCCCCTCCCCAAAAAAAGGTTTTTCACGGAATTCCGGGGGAACACATATAACGAAATATCTGTAAGGGCTGCCGAAGGCTGCGATCTTTTTGATCTTGATCTTCAGCAATCTCCAGATCGCAAAAGCAAGATCAAAAAGATCGTCCGAACGCGGCCCGAACCTTCGGCAGCTCCTACAGGGGAACGCGTGCACCACCAAACAACGAGGTCGAGCGTTAGCTCGCCTCGCGGTGCTGTTGCGGTGCACGCCCCCTCGTGAGGCCGAGCGCAGGTTCTGCGTAGTGGGCAACCCGGCATGGATGCCGGGTTAGCCGCGTACGGCCATGGATGGCCGATCGTGGCGGGCCCTGTAGGAGCGAGCTTGCTCGCGAAAAACCTGAGAGCACCGCGGGGTGTCAGGCTCCCCGCGTCATCGTTGACCTCCATCGCGAGCAAGCTCGCTCCTACAGGCTCTTCCAAGTGACCCGCCGTCAGGGCGGAACCCTAAGTGGCCGTAACCGCAACAATGGATATATACACCAGGAAGAAAATGCTCGGCCGTAAGGTCGCCATCGCTGGCAAGTCGGATCGCCGCACCGCAGCTTCTACAGGTATCGGTGTTCCCCGGGATTGTGTGAAGAACCAAAAAAAGCCGTCGATCCGCAGGCCGGTCCAGCAACTGAGCTGGTTTTTGCCCGTAATCTGTAGCTTCTAATCATCCACTAAGCCCTGATAATTGAATGATTACTTTCATCTCAAGGAATGAGTCATGGTTGGGTGTCAGGCTGAAACTTTTCAATGTGCGCCGTCGGTGCGCATCTCCAAACTAGTGTGTCGTTGCGTAGTTGCCAACAAGATAGCGACAACTTCCTTCCTTATTTCTTGTATTAAGTGTCTGTGGGACATTGTCGGAAGTTTCCTAGGACTGCCGTTTAAATCGAGCAAGCCCTTGCCAGCCGGGCGCTACAGCTTCGCTTGCGTCGTTAAGTCGAGGGGGCGCTACGAACGTTTCAAATGATCGACAGAAAATTCAAGTGCTAGCATTTGGCAATAAAGTCCATGACTTCATACGTGCAGACAGTCCAACGGGATTTGCTGTCTGCGCGATATTGAACTTACGAGTATCAGGTAAATAAAGATGACCAGCATCCATGACCAAGCGATGAACTATGTCTATCAACAGGTGCTGCAGCGATTGCTGGGGTTTTTTTCCCGTGCCGAACGCACCGCATTGCAATTGTTGATTCAGCGCCTGGCGGTAGCGGCAGGGGGCATGGGGCGCATTGGCGAATACAAGGTGCTGGCGATCCAGTCCGGAACCCGTGACAACTGCTACACACTGGCATTGTTGCGTGCTGCGCAGCTGATCATCGCCACGCGGGCACCGGCGACATTCCAGTTGCGCATCGCCTCGTTGCGATTGAACGGGGCAAGCTGCGCGGCCGTGGAGAACATGCACCGGACCAACAGCGCATTGTTTGTCTATGACGATCCCCGAGTCGAGGTGTTGATGGTCGATGATCGCGAAGTCTTGCCGTTCAACCACCTGACGCCGACCTCCGACGCCGGTCGCGAGTCCGGCCGCCTGAACCTGTTGATGATCGGCCATCGCCGGGCTTGGCGCGGCGGGTTCGACCTGTGGGATGACGGTTATCTGACAACGGGAGAGTTCTACGGACAAATCGCCCGCTGGGACGGTGGTGTGGACGCCTTGCTCATCGCTGATACGTTGGGTCAGCAAAAGCAGTTCATCGATGGATTGAAACGTGCCGCGACCAAGGCAGGGCTCACGCATTCATACGGGGGCGAGGCCGGTTATTCGGGGTTGTTTGCGCTGCTCGATGAACTGGGCAGCGACTGCTATCACGCGTTCTACGCCGATTACGGCCAGGCCCGATGGCGTCCACAAGAGCGCTTTGAGACCTGTCGTCGTACGGCCTGCATCGATATTCACGACCTGCTGGTGAGTAACCTGGAAGAGCGCTGGCCATTGCTGACGGAGTTTCTCCGATTCCAGCCTGACGAACTGTTCGCGCAGATCAGTGACAACGAATTCGTCAGCCCGTCGATCTCGGCGCACGTGCAGGGCTTGCAGGCGAGCTTCGTGCAGGGTCGCGATTACGAGTCCGGCGTGGCGCAATACCTGCAACGCGCCCTGGTGATGATGCGCCGCAAGCGCTTGCCTGAGCGTTTGTGCGAGCAGGCCATCAAGGTCTTCGGCAACCCGGCGACATTGAGCGAGCTGCGCGCCAGGGCAGCGGCCGAGGCGCAAAAGAACCTGGGCCTGAGCGAAGCACAACTGGTGTGCCTGCTTTTTGCGCCTTTTATAGAAAGAGGTGCGGGGCTCGAGCGTTTTCTGCGTCAGTGCCATCCGGGCATGCTGGTGGCCATGCCCGAGTTGCACCGGGCCATGCAGGGGCACCCGGTCGCCGAACAGATCATGCAATGGATGATGGATGTCAGCGGATTGCCCATCAGCCTGATTGGCCGGCTTTATCGCATGGAGTGGGCGCGAGGAAGCGCTGGCAGAACGCCTGAAGCACTGATCCAGATGGCGGCGTTGCGAAATGCGCTGGGCGATCCTGACGCTGATATCACGTTGGTGGATGAATGGTCGGCGGGTCACTGAGCGTGGGCGGATTTTCAGCCAGTGCGGCCGGCCTTCATTCATGAAAGGTCCACGAGAAACGGATTTCGCCTATCAGGCGGTTTATCGATACCTGGCCAGCCTGATCAACGAGTCTGAAGGGGATTCGCCCATCCGCCTGCCGTCGCTGCGGCATCTGGCGGAGCGCCTCAATGTGTCGATCTCGACCATTCAGTACGCCTATTCGCTCCTGGAGAAAGAGGGGCGCGTCTATTCGGTGGCCAAGTCCGGTTACTACGCGTTGCCGGTGTCCTCAATCAACCTGCAGGACAGCGGCAGCGACCTGCTGGAAGCCGTCTACGTCAATGCCAGGCGTCCGGGGATGCTGGTCCTGAGCGCCGATGAACCGGCGCTGCTGCAGCCGCTCGACAGTCCTTTGTTGCTGCTGGAGCGAGAGTTGCTGCGCCAGTATCCCCGACAGCCGCAGTCGCCTTCGCAACCCTGTGGCGAGCTCGAATTGCGCACCGCCCTGGCTGCACGCTACACCACGTCTCCGATGCGTTACTGGCATGCCGATGACGTCTACATCGGCGCCGATCTTCGTGGTGTACTGGAAATCCTGATCGCCGTGCTGGGCTTGAAGGATGCCACCGTGGTGGTCGAATCGCCGTGCGACTGGACGATCCTGCGTCTGTTTCAAGCCGCCTGCGTGCGGGTGATCGAGTGGCCCGTACAAGCCGACGGTTGCCTGGATATGCAGCGGCTCAAAACGCTGCTGGATACCGAACCGGTCATGCTGGTGATGCTGTCGTCGGCCCTGAACATGCCCCGTGGCAGCCTGGCGTCTGACGAAAACAGGCAAGCCATTGCCCGGCTGTTGGCCGCGCATGACAGTTGGGTGCTGGAAAACGACTGTTATGGCGAACTCGGATTTGACCTTGGAGGCGTACGCTTTCGCGACTTGCTGGACCCTGAACGGCTGATGGTGTTTTCCACGTTCGAGAAAATCATCGGTCCGGAAGCGCCCTACGGCTACCTGCTTTCAAGGCATTTGAGCGCTGAGCTGCAACGGCACTTTCTGCTGCGCTCCTTTCGTCTCTCGCCGATTCGCCAGAAAGCCATCGCCCGCTTGTACAGCAGCGGTCGCATTGATCAACACCTGCTGGTGCTGCGACGGCTACTCAAGGAACGCAAGAGTCAAATGACCCAGTTGTTGCAGGAGCGATTGGGTGATGCCTTGCATTTCGTCGAGCCGCAAGGCGGTGCAACGATCTGGGTGCGCTCCTTGCGTCGGGTCAATGTCCGTCGTGTGTTCCAGCGCCTGCTGGCGCATCAGGTGGTCATCGCGCCGGGGGAACTGTTCAGCCTCCACGGTCTGCACGGGCAGCATTTGCGTTTGAGTCATACCTTCGGCGGCGATCACAACCTGGCTGCCGCACTGGGCTTGTTGGGGGATGCGCTGCGTCTGGAATCAATCGAGTGAGTGATGAGACAAAAAATAACACCCTTCATTCTATTGGATCGATCCCATCGCGTTGCGGTCGAACTGCCAGTAAACTGCGACCCCATTCCTGAACCACTCTATTCCAGAGGTTTTGCATGACACTCAGTCCTTTTGCGGGTAAACCGGCACCGGTAGAATTGTTGGTCGACATCCCGCGACTGGTAACGGCCTATTACACCGGCCAGCCTGATGCCGCGATTTCGACCCAGCGCGTTGCCTTCGGCACGTCCGGGCACCGCGGCAGCTCGTTCGACTTGAGTTTCAACGAATGGCACGTGCTGGCGATCAGCCAGGCGATCTGCCTGTATCGCGAAGCTCAAGGCATCGATGGCCCGCTGTTTGTCGGCATCGACACCCACGCACTGTCCACCCCGGCCGGCGCCAGCGCCCTCGAAGTACTGGCCGCCAATGGCGTGACCGTGATGATCGCCGTTGGCGACGAGTACACGCCGACGCCGGCCATTTCCCATGCGATCCTCTGCTACAATCGCGGTCGCACCAGCGGCCTGGCGGACGGCATTGTCATCACGCCGTCCCACAACCCGCCGCAAAGCGGTGGCTACAAGTACAACCCAACCAACGGTGGTCCGGCCGATACCCACATCACCAAGTGGATCGAAGCCAAGGCCAACGAACTGCTGGCCAACAAGCTCGCTGGCGTCAAGCGCATCAGCTACGAGCAGGCACTGAAGGCCAGCACCACCCATCGTCACGATTACCTCAACACCTACGTCGCCGACCTGATCAACGTGATCGACTTCGACGCCATCCGCGATGCCAAGCTGCGCCTGGGTGTCGATCCGCTGGGTGGAGCGGGGGTGCGCTACTGGTCGGCGATTGCCGAGCATTACCGCCTGGACCTGGACGTGGTGAACAAAGAGGTCGACCCGACCTTCCGTTTCATGACCGTCGACTGGGACGGCCAGATCCGCATGGACCCATCGTCCGGCCACGCCATGCAAGGCCTGATCGGCCTGAAAGAACGTTTCGACGTGGCGTTTGCCTGCGATCCGGACCACGACCGCCATGGCATCGTCACGCCGTCCGGTGGCTTGCTGGCGCCGAACAACTACCTCGCCGTTGCCATCGACTACCTGTTCCAGAACCGTCCGCAATGGCGTGCCGATGCGGCCGTGGGTAAAACCGTGGTCAGCAGCGGCTTGATCGATCGCGTGGCCAGGCGCCTGGGTCGTCGCCTGTACGAAGTGCCGGTTGGCTTCAAATGGTTTGCCGACGGCCTGTTCGATGGATCCCTCGGTTTCGGCGGTGAAGAAAGCGCCGGTGCCTCGTTCCTGCGCAAGGACGGCAGCGTCTGGTGCACCGACAAGGACGGTTTGATTCCGGCCCTGCTGGCCGCCGAGATGACTGCCCGGACCGGTCGCGACCCGAGCCAGGCGTATCGTGCCTTGACCGATGAGCTGGGTGAGCCGTTCTCGGTGCGGGTCGACGCCAAGGCCAATCCGGAGCAGAAAGCGCTGTTGAGCAAGCTGTCGCCGCAACAGGTCACCTCGACCCAACTGGCTGGCGAACCGATCCAGAACATCCTCAGCCACGCGCCGGGCAATGACCAGGCCATTGGCGGTCTCAAAGTCATGACCGAAAACGGCTGGTTCGCGGCGCGTCCGTCTGGCACGGAAGACATCTACAAGATCTACGCCGAAAGCTTTGTCAGCGACGACCACCTCAAACAACTGGTGGCCGAGGCGCAAACGCTGGTCGATGGTGCTATTTCCTTGTAGGAGCGAGCCTGCTCGCGATGGTCGTCAACGATAACGCTGGCAGCCTGACACCCCGCGGTATTCTCGGGTTTTTCGCGAGCAGGCTCGCTCCTACATTGGACCGCATTCCCCATGTAGGAGCTGGCTTGCCAGCGAAGACATTTGTACTGTGTCTAGTCCTGAAATAGGTTTACACCTGTTTCAGCCTCAAAACGCCCGATGCACCGCATCGGGCGTTTTGTATTTCAGCGACAGATGAGGCCGCTCGTTGTTATAGATCTGCACCGACTCGTCCAC